>JBJFFF010000164.1:0-6017 GCA_051891455.1 Clostridia bacterium
AATTTTGTTCTTTTCATATATTATATCCTTTATAAATTATTTTATATTATATAAATTACAATTTTTTTTAATTATAATACCATAAATTTATACATATAATTATAAGAGGTTTTGCGCTTTTGGATGCGAAAATAAAATATTGGACAACTGTTATAAAAAATATAGCCATATTTTTATTATCTCTTATATTAATATTTGTGCTTCTAAAATTGGCTGTATTTTACATGCCATTTTTAATTGGATTTATAATTTCATTAATGATTGAACCGCTTATTAGAAAACTTGCTGACAAAACTGGGCTTGCAAGAAAAACAAGTGCAATTATTGTTATGATAGTAATTTTTTCAATATTAATTGGCTTAATAGTATGGGGAGTAATAGCATTAATTACAGAAAGCTCCCATTTATTAGAGAGCCTAAATATTTATATAGAAAAAATTTATGATTTTGTTCAAAAATATATATTAGATTTTAAAATAAAAGAAATAGATTTGCCAGGAAAGGTAATAGAAATTATTGAAAATTGTACATCAAAACTTTTAACTTCAGTTACAATTTTTACAACTAACTTTTTAACAAATACTTTACAAAAGGTTACTTTAATACCAGTGGCTTTTATTTATATAACTATTACAATACTTTCAACATATTTTATATGTGCTGATAAGTTTTATATATTAGACCAAGTAGAACATCATGTTCCAAGGTTATGGGTAAAAAGATTTATAAAACATTTAAGAGAGATAACTTCTGCATTAGGTAATTACTTAAAAGCAGAAGTAATACTAATTGGAATATCGTTTTTTATAGTACTAATAGGATTATATATTGGAAAATTTGCAGGATTAAAAATAGAATATCCGCTACTTTGTGCGTTAGGAATTGCATTTGTTGACGCACTTCCAATAGTTGGTTCTGGTACAGTAATGATACCATGGGCAATATTCTCATTTTTAGATGGCAATATTTCGCTAGCTTTATTGTTAATTGGCTTATATATTTTTACATTAGTAGTAAGACAAATTGTTGAACCAAAACTTGTTAGTAATAAAATAGGAATACATCCAATTTTTACATTAATTGCAATGTATACTGGGTTTAAATTTATTGGAATCATCGGACTATTTTTAGGGCCAATTATTTTAATAATTTTAAAAAATATTTTTGCAACAATGATTGATGACGGAATTGTAAAAACTATTTTTAATAGAGGATAAACAAATTTCGACAAAATATTGCAAGAGTAGGTATTTTATGGTAAACTATTATTAATGATTTTTATTATGCATTGGCTATTGCCAACGCGAGGTAATGTCAAATAAATTTAAGGAGGCGTTTTTATGGGGCGTAAACCAATGCCCTACGTCGACATCATGGATATCCATGATAAAGTGACAGGTTCCTGTCACTTATGTGTTATTAGTAAACCATATGGAGAAAAATTGAAATTTGTCGTAGATAGTGGCATATTTCAACAAGAGGAAGGAGACGAATTAAACAAGAAATTTCCTTTTGATGCGTCTAAAATTGAATTTTGCCTTGTCACTCATAACCATGTTGACCATACTGGCCGGCTGCCACTTATGGTAAAAAATGGTTTCAGAGGCAAAATCTATGCTACTGAAACAACTTGCAACCTTCTGCCAGAAGCTTTAAACGACAGCTACTCTGTTTTAAAGAGTAGAGCTAAAAGCTTAGGAACTTTTCCTATCTATGGAGAAGAAGATGTTGCTTGTGCAGTAAGTCTTTGCACCCCTTGCTCTTATGAAGAAACAATCCAGATTAACGAAAATGTTAGAGTTAACTTTTTCGAAAATGCTCATCTGCCTGGTGCAGCTGTAATTCTAGTAAGAATCAGTTTCCCTGGATATGAAGATATCAACCTGCTTTTTACTGGCGATTATAACAATAAGAATGTTTTTCAAGATGATGTTCATATCCCTCAGTGGGTATTTGATTTACCAATTACGGTTATTCAGGAATCCACATATGGTGATACGAATTCATTTGAAATCGAGCCTTGCTTTGACAGAAATGTTCTGAAAGCAATTGAAGAAGGTTGGACCGTTTTAGCACCAGTATTTTCTTTAGGAAGAGCACAGGAAATCTTATATAGGCTCAAATGTCTGCAAGATTCTGGTCAGCTGGATATTAGTATTCCAATCTATCTAGACGGCAAACTTGCTATAAGATATACCAATATGTATCTTAAAGGGCTTGTAGCAATCCGTGAGGATATGCAGGACTTCTTACCCGAGAATTTCATGTTCGTAGATAAAAACATTCGGAACAGTTTGCTCCATGAAGATAATTCTTGCAAGATTATTTTGACATCCTCTGGAATGGGTTCCTATGGACCTGCGCGTTCGTATATTCCTGCTTATTTAGGAAGGCAGAAAATGCTTATTCATTTTACAGGGTATACAGCAGTTGGTACCATGGGAAGAAAAATCAAAGATACTCCTTCTGGGGAAATTGTTAATGTTGCAGGATTACTCATCAAAAAAAGAGCCAAAGTTGAATATACAGCTGAATTCTCAGCCCATGCAAAGGCAGACACCATGATTGATTTCCTCAAGCAGTTTAGTAATTTGAAACTTGTTTTGGTAAATCATGGTGAACCTGAAGTAAAAGAAAAGTTTGCTACAAGGATCTTCAAGGAAGTAGATAGTAAGTATGTTGGCGTTTTAAATCGAGACACTCTTTTTAGAGTCAATGCTTGGGGTTTAGTAAAAACCATCCCAACCAAATTTATTTGATTACCCAAAGGGGACTGGAAATTCCAGTCCCCTAATTTATGTAAAAATATTATGAAAACTATTGAGAAGTATTAAAATTTGTGATAAAATACTTTCGAAACTTTTTTAGTTTTGGCATATGTATATGCTATACAAAACAACAAGGAGGGATACTTAATGTTTACTGGCTCATGGGATAAAAAGGTTTCTAATTTACTTAGAAACCTTGCAAGAGAAGCAAACAGCTTGAAAGTAGAACGGATAAATTCCACTATGCTTCTTAAGGCTCTACTGGAGGCTGAGGAAAGTCCGCTGTACAACGCAATTCTGGCGCAGGTTGAGGACATTACTTTCTTCCCTGAAATGGTGGAGGAAACGTATGACTACATTCCTGTGACTTTGACCGAGAAAGCTACAACTGAGGGTGATAAAGAAAAAGCTGAAGTAGAAAGCAATACTGAAAAAATTCCCCAAATCAGTCTTGGAGATAAGCCTAACGAAATGACCACTATCTATTTTGATGATGATTTGGTGGAGTTTTTAGAGTTAGTTGTCTACTGTTTCTCCATTGGGGAAACAGTAGATATCTGGAGATTTACTGCATTATTCGTGATTACAATGTCTCGCAATGTAATCATGGTTTTTAGAACCTTTGGGGTTCGCACTGAATTACTCAAACAGTATTTTACTGTAAATACTGAAGATTCTACTAATACTACAGTATCGGACGCAACTAAACCATTTGAAATCCCTCAGGAACTCAAAGGTTTCGTAAGAAATCTTAACGAGGAATTTAAGGGAAAATCATGTGACATCTCCGAAAGAGACAGGGAATGCAAGCTCGTTTGGCAAACTCTGATGAAGAAAACCAAAAGAAATGTTGCTCTGATTGGCGAACCTGGTGTTGGTAAAACTTCTATTGTGGTAAAGATTGTTCATGATATCTTGAACGAAACTTGCCCTGAGGAGTTTAAAGGCTTTACGGTTTTGTCTTTAGATGTAACATCCAGTGTGGCAGGAACCATGTATCGGGGGCAGGCAGAAGAGCGCTTTTCTGCCTTGGTTGATTATCTAAATAATCAACCAAATATCATTCTATTCATTGATGAAATGCACCTGATAAATGGAGCAGGTGCATGTAGAGAAGGTGAAATCGACCTTGCAAATACCCTAAAACCTATTTTGGCAGGTGGGAAAGTTCGCGTTATCGGTGCCACCACAAATGACGAATACGAAAAGTATTTTTCCCGTGATGGTGCCCTGAAGCGCCGTTTCCGACCGGTTTATGTAAAAGAACCCAAAATGAAAGAGGTTTATCCGATGCTCAAGAAGAGCATTGAAACTCTTAGCAATTACCATGGTGTTTCTATTACTGAGGAAATGGTTGATTTCATTATTCTGAATGCTGCATGCTTCCACAACGAAACTTGCAATCCTGACCGTACTAAGGATCTCATTGATTTGTCGATGGTGGTTGCAAAACAGGCAGGAAAAACCGAAGTTGACAGAGAATCTGTGCTTGCAAACTTTGCGTATCACTTTAAGAAGTTTTCAAAGATGAGTGACCGTGCAAAACGGTCTACTGCCTATCATGAGGCAGGTCACTGCTTGGTGGCATTGTGTTCTAAGGAACTGAATGACTACGATGTTATTGCAGTTTCTATCATGCCCAGTGATTCCTACTTGGGAGTTACGGTTTACGAGCAAAATGATGTTACCTCAGAGCCTACCATGGAATACTACATTGATCGTATTGCTATGTCTTTGGCTGGGCGTGTAGCGGAGAAAATGTTCACGAGGACAATTACCTCTGGTGCATGTGTAGATTTGCAGATAGCAACTAAGCAAGCTTATGATATTGTTTCTGAGTATGGTATGGTTGAGTTTGGCAAAAACCGAAACTATACTGAGGAAACAACAAACGATAAGGTTAAAGACCGAATCAATGAGGAAATTGATAAAATCATTGGTCAGGCAATAGGGCGTGCTGAAGACATCCTTAGCATAAACCATGAAGCCTTGAACCTTCTGGTAGAAGCGCTTATGAAGAACGGAATTGTTGGGCCTACTGATCTTAAGCAAATCTTGAAAGACATTGAGAAAATGTAATCCCTATTACCTCCTCTGGCAATGCCAGGGGAGGTTTTCTAATCACTTCATATAATATATATGAGGTGATTTTTTTTGAAAGTAAGAGATTATGATAGAAAAAATGTTGTCAAATATGCAAAGAAGTGGGCTTTTGATAGAAATCCTAAATACTATAATTTTGATAGTGTTGGAGGGGATTGTACCTCTTTTGCATCTCAATGTATATATGAAGGTGCGAAGGTTATGAATTATAACCCAAATGGCTGGTTTTATAAAAATGGAAATAATAAATCTCCTTCTTGGACTGGTGTGGAATTTCTATTTGATTTTTTAACTAATAATAAAGGTATAGGACCATATGGCAGTGAAGTATCATCACAGGAAATTGAGTTAGGAGATATTGCCCAAATTAGTTTTGATGGGCAAAAATATGCACATTCATTAGTAATAGTAAAGATTAGAAATCCAATAAATTTAGATAATATATTAATAGCGTCACATACTTATGATTCATATAATAAACCAATATCTGCTTACAATTTGAGCAAAGTTAGATTTATTCATATTGAAAAAGTAAGAATTTGGTAACAATTTTCTTGTAAACTAGTTAAGCTTATGATAAAATACAGCAAAAGGAGAAGTTTACAAATGAATAAACAAGAACTAAGAAAGAAGAGAAAAAAGAATAGAAAACTATATCCAATTTATTCTAGTATTGGTTTGGATTACATGTTTTATTATGGGATAAAAGTATTGTTTTTATATGAGGTAAAAAATATAACAGATGCCCAAATTGTTTTAGCAACTTCACTTTTTGCTTTGTTTTCAATAATAACACAAATTCCAATAACAATATTAATTGATAAAATTGGTAAGAGAAAATCATTAATTTTAGGAAATTTGATAAATGTATTTTCAATGTTTTTAATTATAATATGCCCTAATTTTGGTTTTTTCATATTTGAAGAATTTTTTAGCTCAATTGCAACAGGCATAAAAGGCATAACAGAAGCAAGCATATTAGATTTATCAATTCCTAAATTTAATAAAAAAGGAGAATTTTATACTAAACTAAAAAGGACTGGATACTCAAAATATTGCTATATGTATGCTGCATCTACTGTAATAGCAGGATTTTTATATAAAGTAAATCCATATATTCCAGTTGTTTTTTGTATGGGATTTTGT
>JBJFFF010000165.1:0-5928 GCA_051891455.1 Clostridia bacterium
CAATCTACTCAAATGGCGAAAAAATAGAAGAAATAACGATAAAAAGCACAGTAACATCAGTAGGCAGTGGAGGTATGCAAGGAGGAATAAATAAAAATCCTAGTCAAGGTGGAAAAACTAGTGGAGGCAAAATGAATTTTTAGAGTAAAAAACGATGGTGCTTCTTAAGTGAAGTACCATCGTTTTGAGTTATTCTAAATTCAATATTTCTTTTGCTCGTTTTACATCCTCATCTGTTGCAGTTCTAACATCTTCTAAAGCATAATTTAACCCTAAATTTTCCCACTTGGTTTTCCCGAGATTATGGTAAGGCAAAATTTCAACTTTTTGAACAGTTTTTAGTGAATTGATAAAATCTCTTAAAGCTATTAAATCATTTTCATCATCTGTTAATCCAGGAATCAATACTTGCCTTATCCAAATTGCAATATTATTATCACTTAAATACTTTGCAAATTCTAATTCAATTTTATTAGAAGCTCCAACTAAATCTTTACACTTTTCTGGATTTATATGCTTAATATCTAATAAAACTAAATCTGTTAAACTAAGCAATTTTTTTACATCATCATTTATAAAAAACATTCCGAGAAGTATCAATCGCAGTGTGGTAACCTAATTTTTTTAATTCCTCAAAAAGAGAAATTAAAAACTTAATTTGTAAAAGAGGTTCTCCACCTGAAATTGTTACACCACCATTTGAAAGTTTAATATATTTTTCATATCTATTTATTTCTTCCACTAGTTCTGAAACTGCTACTAAAGTGTTAGTATCTGTAGACCAAGTATCACGATTTTGGCAATACTTACATTGTAAATGACAACCTTGCATAAAAACAACAAATCTAATGCCAGGACCGGTCTACAGTACCAAAAGTTTCAATTGAATGAATATTTCCTTTTACATCTCCCATAAAAATCTCCATTTAAATAATATAAATTAAAGTATATAAATAGCCAAACGCAGGGGTTTTAATTTTTAGATATTTATATTCTTTCATGAATAGTTCTATGAACCACATCTAATTGTTGCTCTCTAGTTAATTTTACAAAATTAACTGCATAACCTGAAACTCTTATAGTAAGCTGAGGATATTTTTCTGGGTGATCCATTGCATCTAGTAAAAGACTTTTGTCGAAAACATTTACATTAATGTGATGACTGTCTTGAACAAAATACCCATCTAATAAAGAAATTAAGTTATTAACTCGTGATTCTTCATCTTTTCCTAATGTCCCAGGAGTGATAGAGAAGGTATAAGAAATTCCGTCTTCTGAGTGAGAATAAGGAAGTTTTGCTATAGTGTTTAAAACAGCTAAAGCGCCATGAGAATCTCTACCGTGTAATGGATTTGCACCTGGGCCAAAAGGTTCACCAGCACGTCTTCCATCAGGAGTGCTACCAGTATTTTTTCCATAAACAACATTTGATGTTATTGTTAAAATTGAAAGAGTAGGAACAGAGTGTCTATAAGTTCTTTGTTTTTGTAATTTACCCATAAATAATTTAACAACATCAACAGCAATATGGTCAACTCTATCATCATCATTTCCGTATTTTGGATAATCTCCTTCAATTTCATAATCAACAGCTAAACCAGTTTCATCTCTAATTACTTTTACTTTAGAGTACTTAATTGCTGAAAGTGAATCTGCAACAACAGATAAACCTGCAATACCACAAGCCATTGTTCTAAATACATTTGAATCATGAAGAGCCATTTCTAAAGCTTCATAAGCATACTTGTCATGCATGTAATGAATAATATTTAATGCATTTATATATGTTTTTGCTGTCCAATCAAGAATTGCATCAAACTTTTTCATAACTTCATCATAATCTAAATATTCAGAAGTAATTGGCTCAAAACGAGTAGTTACTTGTTTTCCAGATATTTCATCTCTACCACCATTTATTGCATAAAGTAATGCTTTTGCTAAATTGCATCTAGCTCCGAAAAATTGCATTTGCTTTCCAGTTCTCATTGCAGAAACACAGCAAGCAATTGAGTAATCGTCGCCCCAATAAGTTCTCATTAAATCGTCATTTTCATATTGAATTGAGCTTGTTTTGATAGAAAGTTTTGTAGTATACTCTTTAAAACCTCTTGGTAAATTAGTTGACCAAAGCACAGTTAAGTTTGGCTCTGGAGCAGCGCCTAAAGTTTCTAAAGTATGAAGTACTCTAAAAGAGTTTTTAGTAACTAAGGTTCTTCCATCTAAGCCCATACCACCAATACTTTCAGTTACCCAAACAGGGTCACCACTAAATAATTCGTTATATTCTGGAGTCCTTAAAAATCTTATCATTCTTAATTTCATAACAAAATGATCCATTAATTCTTGTAATTCTTGTTCAGTTACAAGTCCAGCTTTTAAATCTCTTTCAAAATAAATATCTAAGAAGGTAGAGTTTCTACCAATACTCATAGCAGCACCATTTTGTTCTTTAGTAGAACCTAAATAGCCAAAATACAACCATTGAACCGCTTCTTTAGAATTTTTTGCAGGTCTAGAAATATCAAAACCATACATAGAAGCCATTTCTTTTAATTCATTTAAGGCCTTAATTTGGTCAAAAATTTCTTCACGTTTTTGGATTTCTTCCTCTAAAATATTTGGAGTTTCTAAGTTTGCTAAATCTTTTTTCTTAAACTCTATTAAAGCATCTATACCATAAAGAGCAACTCTTCTATAATCACCAATAATTCTTCCTCTACCATATCCATCAGGTAAACCTGTTATTAAATGTGAACTTCTGGCAGCTCTTATATCTGGAGTATAAGCAGAAAAAACACCATCATTATGAGACTTTCTATAATTATGATAAATATTTTCTATTTCTTCAGAAACCTTTACATTTTGAGCCTCACAAGATTTTTCTACTATACGAATTCCACCATTAGGCATAATAGCTCTTTTTAAAGGCTTATCTGTTTGAAGCCCAACAATTTTCTCTAAATCTTTATTAATATAGCCGGGATTATGACTTGTTATTGTAGAAATAGTATCAGCATCTACTTCTAAAACACCATTATTTTTCCTTTCTTGTTCATATAAATCTAAAACAGTATTCCAAAGTTTTTTTGTATTATCAGTTGCATCTGATAAAAAATCTGCATTTCCTGTGTATGGAGTATAATTTTTTTGAATAAAATCTCTTACATTTATTTCAAAACACCATTCACCAGGATTAAAAGAATTCCATTCTTCAAATTTCATAAAATCACCACTTCCTAATTATATTATCGGTTAGATATTACAATAAAATGCAAATAAATTCAAGAAATTTTAAAAAATATATACAAATTTTATATTTAAATATGATATACTAATATCAAAATAAAAGAAGGAGTAAAAAAATGAAATTAAATACGAAAAAATTTATAAGAAATATAATAATTTGTTTAATAGCATTTGCAGTAGTATCATTTATTCTAAATTATGCACCAGGTTTTAAAAGAGACAAATATGAAGGAATAACCAATTTAGTAATAAATGATGAAGACGTTACCGAAAATTTGAAGCGGAAGTGTTTACATAGGAGAAGAGGGCGGAATTTATTTATCAAAAGATGACATAGCTGTACTTTTTGATAAAAACATTTATTATGATGAAGAAACCTCAAGCATAGTAACAACAACAAATACAAAAACTGCAAGCTTTTGTGTTGCAGAAAATCAGATGGTAATAAATGGTGTAACACAAGATTTAAATTATAAAGTATTACAAAAAGACGGTGTTATTTATATTCCAATTTCAGAGTTGGAGTTAGTATATAATATATCTGTACAATACATAGAAAGCACAGATATAGTTGTAATTGAAAGGCTAAATCAAGGGTTAATAAAAGCAGAAGTAGAAGAAAGCTCTAAATTAAAATATAAGCCAAGGCTAATTTCTAAAAGTGTAGGAACAGTGGAACCTGGTGAAACGGTAAGCTGTTATTATACAACAAGCAAAGGTTGGAGATTAATTAGAAAAGAAGATGGAACACTACGGATATGTAAAAGCAAATGTTCTTGCAAATGAATACATAGTAAGGCAAGACTTTGATGACACAATTGAAACAAAGGAAATTACTTTAAGTTTAAAAGATGGTAGCAGTTTTACTTTATATAATGATAAACAAGAGGCTACAAAAATTGTAATAAAAACATTATTTAGTTTTGAAGAAAATGGAGCAATTGGAATAAGACAAGAAGATTTCGAAACTGGTGATAATGCAGTGTGGGCAACAATTTCAAACAAAGGATTAGAAAAATATACAAATGAATTAATAAAAAATTATAAAACAAGAACAGAATTAATAGATAAAATAGTCAATTTTGTATCTAAATATAGAGTAAGGGGAATTAACATTGACTTCCAAAAAGTAGATGACCAAAATAGTTTTGATAGATTTATTATAGAACTTACACCAAGATTAAGAGAACTAGGAATTACAACGAATGTTATTTTAAATAGTAGTTTTGAAGAAAAAAATCTTGTAGGAGTAGTAGATTATTTAATAAGTGAAAAAGGGGAATAAAAATGAATAAACTAAAGATTGGATTAATAATAGTTGGTATTTTAATAATAGGAATTATAATAATGTATGTATCAATGTTTACAAAAGTCAGCTCAAGCAATGAAGAAATAAGAGTTGCAATACCACTTGGAACAGGAACAGATGGAATTGCAGAGATTTTAAAAGAAAATAATATTATAAGAAGTAAATTAGGTTTCAAAATTTATGTTAAATTAAATAATATAGACAATTTCAAAGCAGGAGAATATAATTTAAGACAAAATATGTCTTTAAAAGAAATAACCGAAAGCTTACAAAGTGGAATAGTATATGACCAAAATCACATAAACTTTACATATTTAGAAGGCAAGAACATGAGATGGCTTGCAGAGAAAATAGCTGAAACAACTAATAATCCTGAAAGTGAGGTTTATGAGCTTTTATCAAGAGAGAACTATATTGATTCTTTAATAGAAAAATATTGGTTTATAACAGACGAAATAAGAAATGAAGATATATATTATTCTTTAGAAGGATATTTGTTTCCAGATACTTATGCTTTAAAAAATAAAGATGTAAGTGTAGAAGAAATATTTGAAAAGATGTTGGACAAAATGGAGGAAGTGCTAGAAGAATACAGAGAAGAAATAGATGAAAGTGAACTAAATGTACATGAGATACTAACACTAGCTTCAATTGTTGAAATGGAATCTGTACACACAGAAGATAGAAAAGATGTAGCAAGTGTAGTTTATAATAGATTAGATAGGAATATGGCAATACAAAGTGATGTAACAACATATTATGCATTTAAAATAGATATGGGAGAAAGAGATTTATATCAAAAAGAATTAGACACATATAATCCATATAACACAAGAGGACCTAATATGCAAGGAAAACTACCAGTTGGACCAATATCATCAGTAAGTAAAACAAGCATAGAAGCGGCAATAAATCCAAACCAAACAGATTACTTATTCTTTGTAGCAGACAAAAATGGAAAAGTATATTTTTCAAAAACAAGTTCAGAACATAACCAAATAATTTCAGAATTAAGAACAAAAGGACTGTGGTTTGAGTATTAAAAATAATAATTTATCGAAGTGTGAAGTGGGATGTGGGAAGTGTGCTTTTAGGGGAACTTCTTCGAAGTCTAACCATAAAATCACACCTCACACTTCACACCTCTCACCTCTAAATTATTATTTATTTAATAAAATGAAAAAACAATTTCAAGAAATTTTCAAAAAAACATTGACAGACACCTAAAATTAGTAGTATAATTGCAAATGTCGTTAGAGAATAAGGCCAGTTCAAATTAAATATGCAGATGTGGCGGAACTGGTAGACGCACAGGACTTAAAATCCTGCGGACGAATAATCCGTGCCGGTTCGATTCCGGCCATCTGCACCAT
>JBJFFF010000166.1:0-5886 GCA_051891455.1 Clostridia bacterium
TTTCCCTCTAATGCTAATTCCATTGCTTTATATCCATATTTTGTTGAAAGCACTCTATCATAAGATGTTGGTGTTCCTCCTCTTTGAACATATCCAAGCACTGTACATCTAGAAACCATACCTGTTCTTTCTTCTATTTCTTCTGCTACTTTTTCTCCTATTCCTCCAAGTCGTACATTATCTAGGCCTTTTCCATCATCCATCATTCTTTTTACAACTATATCTCCGTCTTTAGGTTTAGCGCCCTCCGATACTACAACTATACTAAATTTTTTACCTGCTTCTCTTCTTTTATTTATTTTTTCTACAACTTTATCTATATCATAAGGTATTTCTGGAATTAATGCTACATCTGCTCCTCCTGCTATTGCAGATTCTAGCGCTATCCAGCCTGCATATCTTCCCATTACTTCTAATACCATTACTCTATGATGTGATTCTGCTGTTGAGTGTAATCTATCTAATGCTTCTGTTGCTACTGAAACTGCTGTATTATAACCAAATGTAATTTCTGTATGTGCAACATCATTATCTATTGTTTTTGGAACTCCTATTACATTTAATCCTTTTATTGAAAAATCTCTTGCAGATTTTTGCGTGCCATCTCCACCTAATGTAAAAATACAATCAAATCCATCTCTTCTTACATTATCAATTGCAACATTTGATAAATCTCTATATTCCACTTTGCCGTTTTCTTCTACTTTATAGTTAAATAAATTTGTACTATTTGATGAACCAATTATTGTTCCTCCTCTGTGTAATAAACCAGAAGCAGAACCATTTGATTCTAATCTTATAAATTCGTTTTTTAGCATTCCTTTATAACCTTCTATAAAGCCATAACATTCTACATTATGTGCTTCTGCAGTTTTAACTATTGCACGAATTACTGCATTTAATCCTGGGCAATCTCCCCCATTAGTAACAATTGCAACTCTTTTTATCATAATTACTATCCTTTCGTATTTAAATTTAAATAAGTCTTCAAAGTGCGGACGCTAATAGCCGCCCCTGCAATCTTCATTCCATTATGCATTTAAACAACATTTATTATATTATACCAATAAAAAAAATATTTACAAGTAATTTTGTAAATATTTTTGCCATGTTTTGGGTTGCTTGACTTTTTATGTAAATAATTGTATAATTTTATTGATGTACTTTTTTAGTACAATGCCAAATTACATCTCGGTATTTTGGTATTAACATTTAGCAGATTTTTCTGCTATACAAATTTATAGGAGGATATTTTTATGAAATCCGATTTCCCCGTTTATATCTGTCAGGAGTGTTCGACACCTTGTTTTAATTTCGAGGAAACTGGAATCTGCCCAAAAGAAGCCGTATTGGGTTTGGTATGTTGCTGTCCCGATGAAGAAGGCCATTTGGAAAACATTGAGGCAAAAACAATTCCTCCCTAAAAAAGCATCCCTTTTGGGATGCTTTTCTCAATAATTTTTGAGTTAATACCTCTTTTTTAATTCATATAATCTCTTAGTTTTTTACTTCTACTTGGGTGTCTTAGTTTTCTTAATGCTTTTGCTTCTATCTGTCTTATTCTTTCTCTTGTTACCATAAATTCTTTGCCTACTTCTTCTAGTGTTCTTGGTCTTCCATCTTCTAGCCCAAATCTTAATTTTAAAACTTTTGCTTCTCTTGGTGTTAGGGTGTTCATTACATCTTCAAGTTGTTCTCTCAAAAGTGTATATGCAGCTGAGTCTTGTGGTGCTGGGCTGTCTTCATCTTGTATAAAATCTCCCAAGTGGCTATCATCTTCTTCTCCTATTGGAGTTTCTAAAGATACTGGGTCTTGTGCTATTTTTTGTATTTCCATTACTTTTTCAAGAGGTAGTTCCATTTCTTCTGCTATTTCTTCTAGAGTGGGTTCCCTTCCCAACTGTTGTAGCAAGTGTCTTGATGTACGTATTAATTTATTTATTGTTTCTACCATGTGTACTGGTATTCTTATTGTTCTTGCTTGGTCTGCTATAGCTCTTGTTATAGCTTGTCTTATCCACCATGTAGCATAAGTACTAAATTTGTACCCTTTTGTGTAGTCGAATTTTTCTACTGCTTTAATTAGTCCCATATTTCCCTCTTGAATTAAGTCTAAAAATAGCATTCCTCTCCCTACATATTTTTTAGCAATACTTACAACAAGCCTTAGGTTAGATTCAGAAAGCTTTTGTTTTGCTTCTTCATCTCCATCCATTACTCTTTTAGCAAGTTCTGCTTCTTCATCAAAAGATAGTAATGGAATTTTTCCTATTTCTCTTAAATACATTCTTACTGGGTCATCTACACTAATACCTTCAAAATTCATAGTATTAATGTCTTCTAATGGAATTTCCTCTACTTCCTCTAAATCTTCTAAATCTGGCTCTTCTATTTCGTCATCTTTTGATATATCTACTCCCATAGCTTCCATTTTATCAAATACTTTATCTATTTGTTCTGCATCCGCTTCTCCAAGTTCACTTGCAAGTTCTCCATAAGTAATTTTTCCTTTTTCTTTTGCTTTTTTTAATATTTCATCTACTTTTTTATTTGTATCCTCTTTATTTTCTACTTGTTCTATTTCATCTGTGACTTTATTATTTTTATTTTCATCCTTCTCCATCTTACCCTCCTATTTAAGCTTTGTAAGCTTTATTATTATATCATTTAGTTCTTGTTCTAATACCTGTTTTGTCTGGCTATCTTCAGTTGCTTTTAGTTTTTGTATAATTTCACTTTTTAAAAGTGTTAATTTTTCTTTTTCATAAATATTTATTATGCTGTCTATTGTTTTTTTATCAATTTGTTGCTGATATTCATCAGCCATTATTTCTGTAAGTTTATTTACCGCTTCTTGATCTTCTGTAAATAAATCTATTATGTTATTTGCAATATTTCCACTTTTTTCGTATTCGCTATACACCTTTTCCACAATTTTCTTATTTACATCAAGTTTTAAGTCACTTGGTAAAATTCTATGTTTAATCTGGTCATATACAGCTTTATCTCCATTTATTAATAATGCTATAATTGCATTTTCTCTTTTTTGTAATACTACCGGTACTTCATTATTTTCTTTTTTTGTTACAACACTTCTATTTTTTTCTAACACTTTGTTTCCTATTTTATTGCCTGTTTGCTTATTTATTTCTGCATATATTGCTTCTTTTGATATTGCATATTCTTTAGATATTTTATCTATATATATTTCTTGTTCTATTTTACTATCTATTTTTTGTAATATTTTTGCTGTTTCTTTTAGGAACTTAATTTTATCATTTGCATTTTCTAAATTTAAATTCTTTTTTAGTACCTTTACTTTAAATTCTACTAAAGAAATTGCATTTTCAACTAGTAAATTAAATCTACCATTTCCATATTTTATAACATACTCATCTGGGTCTTTTGCACCCTCCATTTGCAAAATTCTTACATCACATCCAATATTTTTTAAAATTTCTAATCCTCTTAGTGTTGCTGCTTGTCCAGCTCCATCTGAATCGTATGATATAATTACTTTTTCTGAGTACTTTCTAAGAAGTCGCCCTTGATTTTCTGTAAGTGCAGTTCCAAGCGATGCTACAACATTTGGTATTCCTCTTTGATGAAGTGATACACAATCCATGTAGCCTTCTACCATAATAATTTTATCCAATTTAGAGTTTTTTGCTACATTTAGTCCATACAAATTTCTTCCTTTATTATATACAACTGTATCAGGAGAATTTATATATTTTGGTAAAGAATTATCAAGTACTCTTCCTCCAAAAGCAATTACTCTATTTCTTACATCTAAAATTGGGAAGATTAATCTGTTTTTAAAAGAATCTATATAAGTATTATTATATTTTTTTACTAATGTTGATATTAGTATTTCTTCTTCATTAAATCCTTTTTCTTTTAAGAATTTATATAAAATGTTTTGATTTGGTGCATAACCTATTTTAAAGTTTACTAATGTTTTATTATCTAATTTTCTTTTTTTTACATATTCTTGTGCTGGTTTTGCAATTGGTTCATACAGTGTTTTGTGGTAAAGCTCTGCAACGGCTTCGTTTATTTTATATATTTTTTCTTTTAGTTCTTGCCTTTTAGAGTCTTCTCCACTGTCTATGGTTGGTAGTGTGATTCCAGCTTTATCTGCAAGCATTTCTAAGCTTTCTTTAAAGTTTAAGCTTTCAATTTTACTAACAAAGTGTATTACATTTCCACCTACTCCACATCCAAAGCAATGGAATATTTGTTTATCTGGTGAAACAGAAAAAGAAGGAGTCTTTTCTTTATGAAATGGACATAATCCCAAAAAGTTTCTCCCGCTTCTTTTTAGTGTAACATATTGCGATACTATATCTACTATATCGTTACTATTTATAATCTCTTCTATTATATCATCACTATATCTCACCATTTTTAGCACCTTTCTTTTACATAATAATATTATTCGACAACTATTTTTGTTTTCCTTCCTTTTTTTATTGGATAAATAATGATTTAGCGGTGTGAAGTGAGAAATGTGAGGTGAGATTTTAAGGTTAGACTTCGAAGCAAATCCCTTAACAGCACACTTCCCACATCCCACTTCGCACTTCTACAGATTGTTTCTACGTAAAAAAGAAATCCTTATTACTTAGGATTTCTTAAAATATAATTTTTCTAACCTATATCTTCGCTTGTTCCGCCTCCTACTGAATCAAATGAAATAAATTTCTTCATTGTTTTTCCAGCAGTTTCTATATTTCCTGCAACATCTGCTTTATTATATTCCATAAAAGAAAGGTCTATTTTGCTATTTACCATTTCTTCAATGTCTTCTTTTTTAGAATTTTCTGCAAGTGTAAGTTCGCTAACTAATATTTGTTTTGCATTTAAAAGCATTTTCTTTTCTCCTGTTGAAAGTCCTTTTTCTTTCTGTTTAAAGCTTAAATTTCTAACAACATCAGCGACTTCATATATGTCTCCACTTTTCATTTTTTCCATATTATCTCTATATCTTTTATTCCAATTCATAGACATTGCTGTTGAATTTGTTTCTAATACTTTAAATACTTTACTTGCTGTATTACTATCTATAATATCTCTTACTCCAACATCTGCTGCTTTTGCTGTTGGAACCATTACTTTAACTTCACCTGGCATTTTTATAATATAATAATTTTGTTTCTCTCCTAATACATCTTTTTCTTCAATCCCTTCAATAATTCCTGCACCGTGCATTGGGTAAACAACTTTATCTCCTATATTAAACATATATCGTCACTCCTTCGTGGTATTTCTCAACCTTCTCTATTATACCACAATTTTCCAAGTAAGTCAAAGGATTTTTAAAGTTTATTTTACATAACACAAGAACTAATTTTTGCTAGTTGACCCGAAACCTCCCATTCTTTCGCCTTCTGCTAAGTCTTCATCAACTGTTAAAAATTTTTGAAAAATTCCTTGTCCAATTGCATCTCCTTTTTTTATTTCTATATCCTCATCTTTTATATTGAAAAATGCAAACATTATATGTCCATCATTATCTGGGTTTCCGTAATAATCGCTATCTACTACTCCTATACTGTTTGCAAGTATTAAACCTTTTTTACCTGGGTTAGAGCTTCTATTTGCTAAAATTAAAACTTCATCCTCCATCATATATGCTTTAAGTCCTGTTTTTACAAGTGTTGGTTTCATCCCTTTTTTAAAGCTTGGTATGATGCAATCTTCTGCTGATTCTATATCATATCCTGCTGAACATTTTGTTTTTCTAACTGGTAAATTTATTCCAGTATTTTCGAATCCCTTTGCTATTTCAAATCCACGTTTTTTTTCCATATTTATCTCTCCTATTCGTTTTATTTTCTCTTATTATATATTTAATAATGTTATATGTCAAATATAAAAAAT
>JBJFFF010000167.1:0-5842 GCA_051891455.1 Clostridia bacterium
AATAGACAAAAAAGATATTGTAATTCTAGTCTTTTTAGGATTAGTTTTTTTTAGCACATTTTTATCTAGCAATATAAAAATATCTATAATAGGAGAAAAAAACAGGTATGAAGGTCTATTAATGTTTATTACATACATATGTATTTATTTAAGCTCGAAAAAATATTTTAAATATGAAAAAATATCCAGATTTTTAAACATAATGTTTTATGTTTCAATAATTATAGGAATTCTAGGGATTGCACAAAAAAACATAAAATGTGAAGCACTATATCCTATATTTAATAAGGGGATTTGTTCAACATTTGGAAATTCAAACTTTTTTGGAAGCTTTATAAGCATAGTTTTACCAATTGCATCAGCTACTTTTATATTAAAAGGAAGTAAAAAAGGATTTATATTAAGTTTAATCATGTTTTTTAATATGATATCTTCTGGGACAAGAAGTGCATGGGTAGCATTTGCAGTAGTAGGAATCTTGGGATTAATATATCTAATAAAACAAAAAAATATAAAATATTTTAAAAGAGCATTAGTTTTATTAATTTGCTTTCTTATAATTTTTATATATCTATTTAGTGGATTTGGGATTATTCAAAATAACAATACAACCTCAACTACTAAAATAAAAATAAATCAAATAAAAAATGACTTAAAAAAAGTTCGAACAACAGGAATTGTAAATGAAATGGGTTCGGGTAGAATAGAAATTTGGAAAATGACATTAAAGCTTATAGCGAAAAAACCAGTAATAGGATGTGGAGTGGATAATCTAAGACGTGGCTTAATTGAAAACTGTAGAGACGAGACTCTTGCCTTTGCAAATAGAACAAATACCATTACAGACAAAGCCCATAATGAATACTTACAAATAGGAGCAACTTTAGGAATTCCAGCACTTATTTGTTATTTAACGTTTATAGCACTAATTTTACTACCAAAAATAAAATTAACAACAAATAATAAAATTTATTTTATTATTTGTTTGACTATAATTAGTTACTTAGTACAAGCTTTCTTTAATATAAGTACAATAGGAGTAGCGCCATTATTCTGGATGTTTTTAGGGCTTAGTGATAATAAAGACTTTATAAATAAATTAGATAGGTTTTAAAATGTATTAGTAAAACAAGAAAGTTCACATTTAGTTCATAATCAAATAATATTATAAGCACATTATTAAATATAAAGGAGTATGAAAAAAATGGAAAATTTAAAAAAGATATTTAAAAAGACAGGATGGGTTTCAATATTAGAATCTCTAATATTTGCAATACTAGGAGTTGTATTGGTTTGTAAACCAGAAGGAACAGTTAAATTCATTTCAGGAGTATTAGGAGCAGTATTTATTTTAGTAGGCATTTACAAAATAATTAATTATTTTGTAACAAAAGGGGAAAACGACTTTTTCAATTATGACCTAATATATGGACTTACTGCAATTGTTATAGGAATTGTTGCAATGGCATATATGAATATAATAGGCTCTGTATTTAGAATTATAATAGGAGTTTGGATTGTATATACATCTTTTGTAAGAATTAACTCAGCAATTCAAATAAAAAAAATTGGAAGTAGTTCATGGATTTTTGGATTAATATTAGCAATTCTAATGCTTATAGGTGGACTATATGTAATTATAGATGCTAATGCTATAATAGTTACAATAGGAATTATAATGATAGTATATTCAGTTATGGATATAATAGAAAATATAATTTTTATGAGAAATATAAATAAAATATTATAGAAATAATATTAAAAGCAGGTAATCTCTAATTATCTGCTTTTTTTTATAATTCTGTAGGGGCACCTGCCCACAGGTGCCCTATAAAAAATTTTAATAAAAAATATTGACAACTATAATATAAAATAGTATTATTGTATTATGCAAGTGATACAATAATAGAAAGGAAAAAAGTTGTGGATTATATTTTTGATAATGATAGACCAATTTATGTTCAATTAGTAGAAAAATTAAGGCTCGAGATAGTTTCTAATAAGTTAAAACCAGGAGAAAGAATCCCTTCTGTAAGAGAGCTAGCACTTACCGCAAGGGTTAATCCTAATACAATGCAAAAAGCATTGGCTGAGTTAGAAAACGAGGGCTTAATTTATACGGAAAGAACAAATGGAAAATTTGTAACTACGAATAAAGAACTAATTGAAAAAATAAAAAAAGAATTGGCAGAAGAAAAAGTGAATAATTACCTTCAAGATATGCAAAATATCGGTATAAGCTACAAAGAAGCGGTAGAATACTTGCAAGAACTAGGAGGAAGGAAATAAAATGGAATTATTAGAATGTAAAAACCTATGTAAAGAATTTGACAATAAACCAGTATTGCAAGATGTTAATTTAAAAATTCCAAGAGGGAAAATAATAGGCCTTTTAGGAAAAAATGGTGCCGGAAAAAGTACATTAATAAAATTAATAAATGACTTACTAACACCTACAAGT
Organism: Clostridia bacterium; assembly: GCA_051891455.1. Classification (GTDB taxonomy): domain Bacteria; phylum Bacillota; class Clostridia; order TANB77; family CAG-508; genus UMGS1933. Next base: position 2,462 of record JBJFFF010000167.1, read on the forward strand.
GGAGAAATATTAATTAATGGAGAAAAACCAGGAGTAAAATCAAAAGAAATTATATCGTATTTACCAGAAAGAACATATCTAGATAAAGAAATGACAATTAAACAGGTCATCAAATATTTTGAAGAATTTTATAAAAATTTTGATTCTCAAAAAGCAATTAACTTATTAAAAGATTTAGACTTAGACATCAATAAAAAAATATCAAAAATGTCAAAAGGTATGCAAGAAAAACTTCAATTAATACTTGTAATGAGCAGAAACGCAGAGCTTTATATTTTAGATGAACCATTAGGAGGAGTTGACCCAGCAACAAGAGATTATATATTAGATACAATACTTTCTAATTTTTCTGAAGGTGCAAGTGTAATAATATCAACACACTTAATTTCAGATATTGAAAGAATATTAGATGAAGTTATTTTCGTAGATAAAGGAAAAATAATTTTAGCATCATCAGCAGATGAATTAAGAAACAAAGAAAAAACATCAATAGATGAGATATTTAGGAGGTATTTTAAATGTTAGGAAAAGTATTAAAATATGACTTAAAATGGGTTTATAAAGTAGTGGTAGTCTTTTATATTTTGGCATTTATATTTTCCGTTATTGGTAGAGCGTTAAGTGAAATTGAAAATTCAGCTATATTTTCAGTAGTTGCACAAATTGCATTTGGATTTGCAATAAGTATGATGGTAAGTAGTTTAATTAATTGTTTAATGAGATTATGGGCAAGATTTATTAGAAATATATATAAAGATGAATCATATCTTACACACACTTTGCCAATAGAAAAGAAAACAATATTTGCCTCAAAAGTAATTTCTGCATTAATATGTATTTTTACAACAACAGTTGTTATAATAGCCTGCTTATTTATATGCTATTATTCAGAAGCAAATATGCAAGTATTAAAACAAGTACTTGAACTTGCCGCTTCAACTTATAATACAACAGTTCTAAATTTATTACTATTAGTTTCTTTTGTAATATTTTTAGAATTAATGTTTATAGTATTAGTTGGATATACAGGAATAATATTAGGTCATAAATCAAATCAAAATAAAATGGTAAAAACAATTATAATAGGCTTTGCATTATATATGATAACACAGGTAGTTACTTTAGCATTAATTTTTGTTTTTGGATTATTTAATTCAAGTGTTATGAATTTAATTAACACTACAGACATAATAAATATAGATGCAATTAAATCTGTTATGTATGTAGGTATTGGAATATATATAGTTTATATAGCTTTTTACTATATTATAGGAAAGAAACAACTTGAAAAAGGAGTTAATGTAGATTAATTTAAAACCTCTAAAAAATTTTAAAAATATAATTTAAAATTACAAAAACTACACATAATATTATTATCTAATTGCATAGGAGGTTTTTTAATTGGGTAATAATCAAAAAAAACAATTAACAAAGAAAGATAAAAAAGAAGTAAAGAAAAATCTTGAAGAGATAAAAGAAAGCTATAAATTAGGAATAAAATATTATGAAAATGTAGAAGACAAAACAGAATAATTTTTAATGAACGAGGGGACGGACTTTTGGTTCAAGGAAATGAACAAAAAGTCCGTCCCCTTGTTCATTTGTTAAATTAAAAAAATTTTAAATAAAAATTTATAAAATCTCTTGAAAAAAGCATATAAAAACATATATAATACTTTAGTAAAATTACAAAGGAAGGAAGAAAAAAATGGAAGAACTAGATTTAAAAGAATTATTCAATATCTTTTGGGAAAGAAAGCTAGAAATTGTAGTTATACTACTCATTTCTATAGTTATAGGAGCAGCGTATTCGTACTTTATTGTAGAGCCAACATACACATCATATACTACTTTGCTATTAACACAGGTAAACAGTGAATCAGCCAATGAGTCAATAACTCAAACGGACTTAACTTTAAACTCAAAACTTGTATCTACATATAGTGAACTTATAAAAAGTAATGCAGTTTTAAGAGAAGTAATAGATTCATTAAATATATACAATTTAGATGAAGAAACTTTAAAGAATAACATAAAAGTAAGTGCTGTAACAGATACAGAAATGATAAAAATTACAGTAACAAATACAAATCCCAATAATGCAGAAATAATTGCAAATAAAATAGCAGAAGTGTTTAGTGACAAAATAGCAGATATATATAAAATCAATAATGTTTATGTTGTTGATAAAGCAGAAGCAAGCGAAATTCCAAGTAATATAAACCATACAAAAGATATTGTAATATTTATGTTCATAGGTATTGTAATAGCATGTGGATATGTATTATTAGTAAATATGCTTGACAATACTGTAAAAACAGAAACAGATATTGAAAAAATAACAGGATTAAAGGTATTAGCATCAATACCAAATTATGATACAGAAGCAAAAGGAGGTAAAAGAAAATGAAAAGAGAATTAATAGCACAAAGAACTCCTAAATCACCAATAGCAGAAGTTTTTAGAACACTAAGAACTAATATACAATTTATGAATTCAAAAAAATCTTTAAAAACACTTTTAGTAACATCAACAATGCCTGGAGAAGGTAAAAGCTGGGTTGCAGCAAATTTAGCGATAACATTTGCGCAAGCAGGAAAAAAGGTTTTAATCATTGATGCAGATATGAGAAAAGGCAGGCAACATGTAATGTTTAACATTGAAAATAGAGTGGGATTGTCAAACTTTTTATCTGGAATAGATGAAATGGGAAGAAATGAAAATCTAGATATTTTAAAATATGTTAGAGCAACAGAAATACAAAACTTATTTTTAATACCTGCAGGAAATGTGCCACCAAACCCTTCTGAACTACTAGCATCAGAAACAACAATTAATATGATTGAAAAATTAAAAGAAGTTTTTGACTTTATAATTTTTGACGGTACACCAAGTTTATTGGTAACAGATGCTTTAATTGTTGCAAGATTAGTAGATTCAACAGTTATAGTTACAGAACATAATGGTACGAAAAAAGAAAACTTAGAAAAGGTAAAAAAAGATATAGAAAATGTTGGTGGAAATATAGTAGGGGTTATTTTAAACAAGATTCCAATAAATGCAAAAAAATACATGGAAACATATTATTATAGTAGTACTACAAATATGCCTGCTACAGTAAAGAAAAGCACAGTAGTAAAAGAGAAGAAGGAAACTACAAATAATAATCCGAAAGCAGATTACATATTTGAAAAAAATAACAGTATTTCTAGTGATAGGACACAAGAGATAATAGAAGAATTAAATAGGTATTTAAAAAAATAGGAGAAAAATATGATAGATATTCATACACATATTATTCCCAATATAGATGATGGCTCAAAAAGTGTAGAAGAAACATTTAAGTTAATAAATGAAGCAAAAGAAGCTGGATTTACAGAT
>JBJFFF010000168.1:0-5832 GCA_051891455.1 Clostridia bacterium
AAAGAAACTAAAGAAGCTAGTGGATAAGCAATAGTCTATTCTTCAGGAAGCAGTGCAAGAACTAATAAAATAACTGTAAGTACCAAAAATGTAACAGCGAATGGAGCTTATAACTTAACATATAAATTTAAAGATGAAGAAGGAAAAGTCTGCACTGAGGAAGAGGCAATTAAAATTATAAAAAGAAATTTGCTAAAAGAAAACGAAAAAATAGATTTAACTCAGTTCTCAGACTCAGAATTAAAAATAATAGGTGCTCTTATGAATAGTGGGCTAGAAACAGGAAAATATAGTGAAGAGCAACTAAAAGCTTTAGCTATATTTGTAAAAGCAGATATTGCAGGACAAAGTCTTGATTTAAGCAATGGTAATAGAAAACAAGTAAAAGTAGAAGATTTAAGCGAAAATGATGAAGTATATGGAACTGTGGAATTACATAAAACTACCCCTACAGAAGATGGATATAAAGAAATAAAATTAAAATATGTACCATATTCAACTTTTCGTAGTATGGTGGAAAGCTCAGACATAGGTGTTATGGATTGTTTTTCAATAAATGGTAGTGGAAAATTAGTAATTGCAAAATCAAGCTCGATGAGTATTAAATATACTTATTTAGGTGGAAACGGAAAAGAACTATCAAATGAAGATAAAGGAAAAATTGATAGTGAATATATAGGAGAAGATGAAGAAATATTTACTATAAAGGAATACCTAGTATCAATAGATTACAAACAGTATATAAAAAAATATATAGCAAATTATGGATTTTTATCAGATTTATTAATAGCAACAAACAATGCAAATTTTTGTGTAGAAATTGCTGAGTTAGCTTTAAATAGTAAAATTGTTATTAATTTAAGAGAAGAAAAAACAACTACATATACATATGATAAGACAACTTATACTCAAACATCATTGGTATATAATTATTTTAATTATACGGTAATAGGCTACGATTTAACACAACCATCTAATAAGCCAGTGGAATCAGGGTCAAAGACAATACCAGGAAAAGAGGAGTTTAAGTATACCATAATAGTAGAGTCTAGTAGTGAAAATTATAAATACGATATAGATATATCTGAAATAGATGGATGGTATCTAAAATATAAAAGACCATATGCCCCTCCAGAAGTAACTACAACATCATTTGCACCACCTAAAGATGTAGAAGGAGAATATCCAGATGAGGCGACAGTTGTGCCTAGCACAATAGCTAGTAATAAATATGTACAGGCATTTATCTTACAAAAAGAACAGGAATGTGTAATAAAATGGAATGTTGATGCAGCAATATGTACGGTAACTCAATTATCTGTAGAACAAAAAACAAAAACATCTAGTAAAGTAGAAGAATACGTTGGAACAAGAACTACATATAAATTTGGAGATGAGAGTGATATAGATACAACTAAAGCAGAATTTAAAAATATTGAATATATAAATGATGTTCCAACATTTACGAACAAAGACAAAAAGGGATTTTTATATATTTATGATAAATATATAACCGGAGGAATAGACTTATGCTTGCATAATGACGCAGAAAAGCAATTTTTTGAAATGTTAGAATCTGATGAAGATACAGTAAATATATCAGATGTAATGAGATTTTTACTATATATTTATGATGGAATTGATAGAGGCATAACAGACCTCGACAAATATTTTAAAGTTATAGATATGTCTTTGGTTAGTAACAGTGGCAGAGGTGTTAGCCCATTTGGATGTCCGCTAACAAGAGAAGAATTTATAGAGGCAACAAGAAATTATCAAGGAGATTCCATATTAGCAACTTTAGCAGAAAAGTTTTATGACATATGTACATTACCTGAATATAATGTAAATCCTTGTTTAGCATATATTTGGGCTGCTTATGAAAGTGGATGGGGAAAAAGTGCAGTAAATGATAAAAACTTATTCCAAATGGGAACTTATACAGATCAAACTTCTGGAAAAAAATATTCGTCATATGATGAGTCAATAAAAGATTTCTGTGGATGGGTTGTAAGTGCTGCTGATTTAAGCTCAAGTTTATATAGTATGTGCTATTCTAGAGCTCAAGAATATGCAACAGTAAATAAAAAATTTGAAGGAACACCTGATAAAAATATATATGCACTATTTTCTACTTTTGCGTGGGTAGGTTATACCCACACTGGAAATGCAAGGGCATGTATTCGCATGACTTATGAATACCTTAGTGATCGAGCATATATATGCAACCACGCTGATTCAGATGATACTACAATGCAAGAAAGAGCAGACTATATGGAATTTATTATTAGTAGTAGAATTGACTTAGCTAAAACTGTTTTTGGAAAAAATTGCTTCATGGGTCACGGATCAATTGTTGAAGCAGCTTATGAAGTAGCGGATCATTTTATGAACTCTGGAGTAGATGTACATTATGCAGCTGCACATAAGGGAGGAAATAACATATTATTGCCTGATGCATTTAATATACAAGATTGTTATGATAAGCCTCTTGAAAACCCTGCCCAATGGGGAATAGTCTGTACTACTTTTGTAAATTTAGCTCTTTGGAAGGCAGAAATAATTGATACAGAAACTATGAATGGATATAACATACATTCTCCAGTTTATTCAGATATGATGCTGAAATCTCTTGACGGATGGGAAATAATAACCGATTATGATGATTTGCAAGAAGGAGATGTAGTTTATTCAGAAAATCATACATGGATTTATGTTGAGGGAGGCAAGATGCTAGATCAATCATATTGTGTTATAAATTCTAATGGCTCTGATACGAGAGGAATTTTAAAAAATCCAAACAGAGGAAAATTCATACGAGGATTTCGATATGTTGGTTCATAAAATAAAAATAAAGGATGATTTATATGAAGGATAAATCAAAAAAAATAAAGAGAATAATGATTGTACTATTAATTTGTATATTATTAATAGCAATTTTGAAAATAATTTCTTCAAAAGTTAGTAGTTCTAAAAAAATAGATGAAATTGATATATTAGAAGGTTCACTTGATTTTGACTTAAACAAAGTAAAAAAAATACAATCAAGAAGTGATTATTGCTTAGTAAAAGAATGTATAGAAAAATTTTATAATTATAATGCAAACAATAAAGACGTATTTAGCTTATTAGATAATGAATACATACAACTTTTTGATATAAAAAAAGATGAACTACAAGGTAAATTTGGTAATTTTGGAAAAGTAAGTGTAGATATAACACGGAATGTACTATTCTGAAATTGGTTTGGGAATAAATGCCTATTTTGCTTATGGTTATTTAATAGAGGAAGACTCAAATAAAGTAACAAATCTAGCGATAGGAGTAAAAATTGATACAGGACATTCTACTTTTTCAATATTACCATATGAGTACTTAGAAGAAAAAGGATATTTGAATGTTAAAGAAGAAACAAATACACAATTTAAAGAAGAAACAGAAATTGAAAATAAAACTAATAACACATTTAAATATAAATATGTAAATGATGAAGTTTATGTTGACTATCTTTTTAAAAACTATATAAATAGGTGTATTTTTAATACAGAGTTAATGTATAATTGCTTAGATGAAGAATATAAGCAAAAGCGCTTTGGCAGTTTGGAAGCATTTAAAGAATTTGTAGAAGAAAATAAAGAAAAATATTTAACATATGGGCATTTAAAAGATTATAATGAATTTGAAAATATGGACGAATATATGATGTATTTAGTTAAACCAGGAAATTTAGAAATAGAATCTTATAAAAAAACAATAGAAAAGGATTATACACAATATATTTGTTTAGATAATCTAAAAAATTACTATGTTTTTAGAGAAACAGCACCAATGGAATATACTTTGATTTTAGACACCTACACAATTGACTTGCCAGAATTTACAGAAAAATATAAGAAAGCTACAACTGAGGAAAAAGTAGGATATAACATTGAAAAAATTGTAAATGCACTAAATGCAGAAGATTATAAATACATATATAGTAAACTTGCAGATGAATTTAAAGAAAACTACTTTAAAACATATGAGGACTTTGAAAAATACGCTAAAGAAACATTTGATATAGGAAATGAAGCAGCATATAATAAGTATACAGAATCATCAAACTTATGTATATACCAAATAACACTAAAAGGAAAAAACAAAATAATAGCAAAAACAATAGTAATGAGACTAGAAGAAGGTACAGATTTTATAATGTCATTCAATGTGGAATAAAAAACGTAAATTACTTTATAACCGTAGGGGCGGGCCCTGTGTCCGACCGCAATTGTAGGGGCAGGGTTCCACCCCTGCCCGAAAAAACAAATTAGGAGGAATTTCTATGGCAGAAAATGAAGGAATGGAAGGAAAAGACCTAGCATCTGAAGAAAAGAAAGAATTTAAAGAGGAAGTACTAGAACAAGTCCAAAAACTAAAAAATGGCGAGACAAAAATGGTTATTGGAGAATTAGAAGCTACAAAAATTGGAGACCAAGCTATTTTAAAAGTAAGAGGTAAATCTATTGCAATAGTAAGAGGAGAGACAATTGAATATAATTTAGAAAACTTCGAAGAATTAAAAAAAGAATTAGCAGAAGAAGGACAAACATTGGATGATTTAGGACTTCCAGATTTACAAGAAGAAATAGACAAAATACAAAAACAAAATTCCGAACAACAAGAAGAACAAGATAAACAAGAAGATGAACAAGACAGGGACGAAGAAAACGATGAAGAAATTGATGAAGAAGAAAAAGACGATGAAAAGCCAGATCTAGAAGAAGACAAAGACCCTATAAAAGAAGAAATAGCAAAAAAATATAATGTAAATGCAAAAGACGTTGTCCACTTTGCAGATGATGAAAGAGTAACAGAAAATGAAAGATTTCAAGGACTTGTAAAATGGTCAAAAGGATATGACGATGTTTATGCCATTCAAGGAAAGGATCCTTATTCATATAACTTTATTGGAGTTAAGAATGGAGAACAAGAAGAAATAGAAGCAGGAAACAATAAAGTAATTGGAGGAAAAAATCCAGATATTACAATAAAAAGAATTGATGGAGACAAAATAACTGAAATTAAGCCATTAGCCATGTACGAAATAGATAGCAATAGTGCAATTGCAATGGTAAAAAATGAATATGGTGAACCAGAAGCATTATATTGTAGACAAGAAGGTGGCGATGAAAAAACATATTGGGGAAGTGTAATACCAGAAGCAAGTGGAAAAAATGTATTACAACAATCACCTGAAACAAGAGATTTTATAGATCATAAATATAACTCTAATTTAGATCTAGCAGATAAAGCAGAGGCATTAACAAGGCAAGAAGAATTAGAAAAAAGAGGATTACCATCTAAGCAAGAGGGAGTACAAGTAAAAGAAATAGAAGGAAGCCATGAACAAAATATAGCTCTAAATATAGAAGACATAGAAGAAGACTTAATGAAAAGAGATGGAATAGTAGATAAGCTAACTGTGCCACCTGGATATTACGAAAACAAGGCACAAAAAGTGCTAAAATTAATGGAAGCAAATAAAAATATAACATATGAACAAGCAGTAGAACAAATAGAAAGCGAAGGACAAAGAGAAGCCGGCGGAAGAACACAAGGAGAACCAAGAGACAGAAGAGGATAATTTACAAGAAGTGTAGGGGCACCTGCCCACAGGTGCCAGGAAAAAAATAAAAAAGTCAAGATTTTTCTTGACTTTTTTTATTCGTATGATAATATAATTATATAATTTAATAAAGGAGACTTTATATGGAAGTAGATAAAAAAACAAACATAAAATTCAACATTATAGCCATAATTTCAATAATAGTATTCGCCTTTGCAATATCACCA
>JBJFFF010000169.1:0-5822 GCA_051891455.1 Clostridia bacterium
TCTAAGTAATTCCTACTCAGATTCTCCTAAAAAAAGAAAAATGAAACCCCTGCGTGGGGCTACTTTTATGCCACCATAAAAAATTTGGTGGTAATAAATTTGCCCTATTTTTTTGCTGCTTTAATAATATTATTCATAAGCATTGCAATTGTCATTGGTCCAACGCCTCCTGGCACTGGAGTAATAAACGATGCTTTTTTAGAAACATTTTCGAAATCCACATCACCACATACTTTGCCTTCTTCATTTCTGTTTATTCCAACATCAATAACCACTGCGTTTTCTTTTACCATATCTGCTGTTACAAATTTTGGTTTTCCAATTGCTGCAATTAATATATCTGCTTGTTTTGTTATTTCAGCTAGATTTTTTGTTTTAGAGTGGCATACTGTAACTGTTGCATTTTTATTTAACATACATTGTATCATAGGTTTTCCTACAATATTGCTTCTTCCTATTATAACAGCATGTTTTCCTTCTATATCTATGTTATATTCTGCTAACATTCTCATTACTCCAAAAGGTGTACAAGATACAAAACAATCTTGATTTAAACTTAATTTTCCCATATTTACAGGATGAAATCCATCTACATCTTTTTCTGGTTTTATAGTTCTAAAAGCTAAGTTTATATCTAAATGTTTTGGAATTGGGCTTTGAAGTAAAATTCCATGTACATCTTCTCTATTATTTAACTCTTCAATTAATTTTAAAAGTTCTTCGTTTTTAGTACTTTCATCTAATAAATATTCTTCAAATTCAATCCCAACTTCTTCACATGCTTTACTTTTATTTCTTACATAAATTTTAGAACTTGGGTCATTCCCAACCATTATAACTGCAAGTTTAGGGAAAATATTTTTTTGCTTCAATTCATCTGCCTTTACCTTTAATTCTTCTCTAACCTTTTTAGCTAACGCTTTTCCATCTAAAATAACTGCCATTTTATAAATCACTTCTTTTCTTTAAAAATTTAAAGCTATTATATCATATATAGATTTTTTTGCAATTGTTTTTTTGAGTGAAAATTTAAAAGTGAATAGTGAAAAGTACAAATTTGCCACAATCTTTTCCTTCGGCTTTGCTTTATACTACTCTTCACTATTCACTTTTCATTCTTAACTCTTGCCATTAGGCAAGTTTGGAGCTTCCTGTCAGATTTGAACTGACGACCTATTGATTACTAATCAATTGCTCTACCAGCTGAGCTAAGGAAGCATTTTTACATAATTCTCAATATTCGGGCAAGGGTGGAACCTTGCCCCCTACAAATTTTGAATTAAATTGTAAAATATATTTTAATCTTCTGTCATTATATTTTTGCTAGCTTTTTTTCTTATTCTTTGTATTGCATTATCTACAGATTTTACTGGTGCTGCAAGTTTTTCTGCTATGCTTACATAGCTTTCTCCTCTAGCATACCTTGTTAGTACTTGTTTTTCAAAACTACTTAAATTTTGGTCTATTCTTGTTTCTATGTTTTTATAATATTCTTTTTTAGTAATTGTATCTAGTGGGTCTTCTAACACTTGCATATCTAATTTTTCTAATAATTCTGTGTCTGCATCATCATCATAAGCATTGGCATTTAATGATATTGATGAATTTAGTGGTATATGTTTTTGTCTGTTAGATGTTTTTATTGCAGTAATCAATTGTCTTTCTATGCATAAGTTAGCAAAAGATTTAAATGAACTTTCTTTACTTGCATCAAAACTTTTTATTGCTTTATAAAGCCCAATCATTCCTTCCTGAACAATATCTTCTTTTTCTGCTCCAATTATAAAATATTTATTAACCTTCATGTCTACTAAATCTTTATATCTATTTAATAAATATTCTAATGCGTCTTTATCCCCATTTTTCGCAATTTCTGCTAGTTCTTCGTCTGTTTTCTTTGAAGTGTCTTTTAATGAGAACGCTGTTTGTAATACCATACTTTACTTCTGCCTCCGCTTTTTGTTTTTTATTATTATATTAGTTAAGTCCTCTTGTGTCAAGAGTTTTAACAAATTTTTTTAACATAACGAAAAGGAACATTTAATCTATAATCAAATGCTCCTTTTCTAATTAACCTCTTCCATATAGCCTCCTTTTTCCAAAATTTTCATTACTTAAATGAGTATTGAAGAGTTATTTATATTATCAACTAGATTGTTACATCTAACATATGCTAGTTGTAAATATATTATAACATACTTTACATAACATTGTCAATATTTAAACTGTAATTTTGAGGTGAGATGTGTGCGGTGTGAGGTGGGCATTTATGAAAGGGCTTCGTAGGCTTTGCTTTATTTTCCCACTTCGCACCTCTCACTTCCCACTTCTACAAACTACAATTTATCTGGATGTTTTTTAGTAACTTTAACCATTTTCTTTGCTTGTTCTTTTTGCTTGTCTAGTGGTAGCCATTGATAAAATGAGCATACAAATTCTCCATATTTTGTTGTGTTTTCTAATTTTTCATCATCCATAAAAAAGCCCCCTTATAATATTTTATAATGGGCTTTTTTTATTTTTTTATTCGTTTTAATTTATTTTTCTAAATACTCCTGCTACTTTTCCTAGTATTTTGCAGTTTGGTACTATTATTGGATCCATTGTGCTATTTTCTGGTTGTAATCTAATATGGTCTTTTTCTTTATAGAATGTTTTTACTGTTGCTTCTTCTCCTATTAAAGCTACTACTATTTCTCCATTTCTTGCTATGTCTTGTTTTTTTACTAGAATATAATCTCCATTTAATATTCCAGCTTCTATCATACTTTCTCCTCTAACTACTAGCATAAAGCTTTCGCTATTTCCAACAAAGTCTATTGGTATAGGGAAAGTGTCTGTTATATTTTCAACTGCAAGTATTGGTTCTCCTGCTGTTATTTTTCCTATTACAGGTACTTCTGCAAGTTCTTTTCCATTATATATTGGTTTTGGTTCTTCCTTTTTTCCACCTTTTAATAATTTTAATGCTCTACCTTTTTGGTCTTCTTTTGATAAATAACCCTTTTCTTTTAATTTTGCAATATAGGTATGCACAGTTGCTGTTGAACTTAATCCAACTGCTTTTCCTATTTCTCTTACTGATGGTGGATAACCTTTATCATTTATTTGTTTTTCTATAAATTTTAGTATTGCCTTTTCTCTTTTATTTAGCTCGTCTTTATCTTTCTTTTTCACTTTACAACCACTCCCGAAATTTTATTTGCTTTAATAATATCATAAGTTTTTTTGTTTGTCAAACAAAAGTTTATATTTTTTAAAATTTTCATTTAATCATACCATGCAAATTCCCAGTCATTAAATCTTACTGTATCTCCTTCTTGTACTCCTTCTTGTTTTAGCGCATCTTCTATTCCTAAGTTACGCAATGTTTTTTGGAAATAATATAATGATTCATTATCCTCTAAATTTACTCTTCCCATTAATCTATCTACTGCTGGTCCTCGTACAATAAATTCTCCATTTTCTTTTATTATTTCAAATTCATCTGTATCCTCTTTTAATGTATAAACTACTCTTTCATCACCTTCTACTATTGTTTCTTTTGGTAATGTTTTTATAACCTCTGATACATATTTAAATAATTCTTTTAGTCCTTCACCTGTTGCAGCAGATATTTTAAATATTTTTATATTTTCTTTTTTAGCTAATTCCTCTAAATCCTTATATAAAGTTTCATCTTGCATTGCATCTATTTTATTTGCTACTATTATCTGTTTTCTTGTAGCTAATTTTTCGCTATATTTTTTTAACTCTTCATTTATGATTCTAAAATCTTCTACTGGTTTTCTATTTTCTGATCCAGATACATCAATTACATGAAGTAAAATTCTTGTTCTTTCTATATGTCTTAAAAATTTTAGTCCTAATCCAACACCTTGGCTTGCACCTTCTATAATTCCTGGTATATCTGCAATAACAAAGCTATCGCCATATTCAGTTTTTACTACTCCTAAATTAGGTTCTAATGTTGTAAAATGGTAATCTGCAATTTTAGGTCTTGCTGATGTAACCATTGAAAGTATTGTTGATTTTCCTACATTTGGGAATCCAACTAGTCCAACATCTGCAATTAATTTTAATTCTAAAATTACTTCTTTTTCTATTCCCTTTTCTCCACCTTGCGCAAAACGAGGAGCTTGTCTTGTTGCAGTTGCAAAATGTGAATTTCCTTTTCCTCCTCTTCCTCCTGGAAAAACAAGTTCACATTGTCCTTCTTCTGAAAGATCTGCAATAACTTTTAAAGTTTCGGCATCTTTAATTACAGTTCCTCTTGGTACTTTTATATATAAGTCTTCACCAGATTTTCCAAAGCAACGATTTCCGCTTCCATTTTCACCATTTTGTGCTTTGTATTTTTTATTATATCTAAAATTTATCAATGTATTTTGGTCTGGGTCAACTACAAAATAAACGTCTCCACCTTTTCCACCATCTCCTCCATCTGGTCCACCTGATGCTACATATTTTTCTCTTCTAAATGTAATTGCACCGCTTCCACCATCTCCGGATTTTACAATTATTTTTGTATAGTCTGTAAACATATGCCCTCCTATAATATTCCTATCTTACTTTTAACCTCTTCTAAAGTTTTTGAAGCAAGCTCTCTTGCTTTTTCGGCTCCTCTTGTGTAAATTTCTTCCAAGTATTTTGGATTTTCTAATAACTCTTTATATTTTTCTTGTACTGGTTTTAATTTTTCTACCACTTTTTCTCCCACTGCTGTTTTAAATGCACCATAGCCAAGTCCTGAAAACTCTTCTTCTATTTCTTTTTCATTTTTTCCAGTTATCGCTCCATATATGCACATTAGGTTGCTTATTCCTGGTTTATTTTCTGGGTCAAATCTAACTACATTTTCAGAATCTGTAACTGCTTTTTTAAATTTTTTCATTATTACTTCTGGTTCATCATCTAAGAAAATTACATCATTTACATTAGTTGAACTTTTACTCATTTTACTTGTTGGGTCTTGTAATCCCATTATTCTTGCAGTAGATTTTCTTATATAGCCTTCTGGCATTACAAAAGTTTCCCCATATATTTTATTAAACCTTTCTGCTATATCTCTTGTTATTTCCAAATGTTGTTTTTGGTCTTCTCCAACTGGTACTAAATCTGCTTTATATAATAAAATATCAGCTGCCATAAGTACTGGGTATGTAAATAATCCTGCATTTATATTATCTGCATGTTTTGCAGATTTATCTTTAAATTGTGTCATACGAGAAAGTTCACCCATATATGTATAGCAGTTTAAAATCCATGCTAGTTCTGCGTGTTCCTTTACTTGTGATTGAATAAATATTGTGTTTTTTTCTGGGTCAAGACCAGCTGCTACATATAATGCTATTATATTTTTTGTGTTATTCTTTAGTTCTTCTGGGTTATTTCTAATTGTTAATGAGTGTAAATTTGCTATCATGTAATAACAATTATATTCTTCTTGCATTTTTACCCAATTGTCTATTGCTCCTAAATAGTTTCCTAAATGTAATCTTCCTGTTGATTGAATTCCACTTAATATTATTTTTTTATCCATGGGTTACCTCCTCATTTAATTTTTATTCTAAAACATTGCTTTTTATTATACTCTATTTTTATTATTTTTACAATACAAATGTTTGAAAAAATCTCTTAAAATAAATTTAAGAGATTTTTTATAATTTATTGATATTCTATTACATCTACCCAGTTTATTAAGAAGGTTTTTTCTTCTTCACTTGCTTTTGGTAAGTGTGCTGCTGCAACTATTGGTATCCATTTTTGTATATATCTTTTTTCTGTTCCTGTTTTTTCTGAATATATATTTAAATACTTTT
>JBJFFF010000170.1:0-5800 GCA_051891455.1 Clostridia bacterium
AATATGGAAAAGCAAGAGGAATGACAATAGAAGATGTAAATAGAGCATTAAATTATACTCCATTAGGAGGATACTATATGGACAGTGAAGGTATGCATACAACAGGAAATTTAACAACAAAATTAAAAGACCTACCAATATGGAATTATATAAAACAGACTGGAACATATACCCCAGATGGAACCAATACAGAAAAAGCATTAGGAAACTATGAACTAAACGGATATTATTATAATTTAAATGCAGAAGGAACAGAATTAACAAGTGAGTTCAATGAAATAACAAGTCCAGTAACAACAACAGAGAAAAACACAGTATTTGGTACTTCGGCTAATTATGAATACTGGCTGGCTTCTAATTGCTTATTTGCTTATGGTGCTGAAGACGGAGGAACCTGCTTATTTATGCCTCACTGCATTCTAAACAATCGCGTCGGAGGTGTTGTGCCAATCTTTCAAAGTAATGATGGATCCGAACTAAATGGGGTGATTGATCTTTATTTTCGCCCTGTAGTTTCTCTAAGATCTAATCTCCCAGCACTTTCTAAATAAAGATAATAACAAATATTATTTCGAGGATATAAAAAAGGTGTACATTTTAAAGTACACCTTTTTTATTTAAATTTTCAAAAAAACTATACAAAAAACATTTATTTAATGATATAATCTAAAAGGATTTTAGGAGGAAAAATAGATGGGGAAAATTGTATTATTAGATGAATTAACAATTAACCAAATAGCAGCAGGGGAAGTTATAGAAAGACCAGCTTCTGTTGTTAAAGAAATGGTAGAAAACTCAATAGATGCGGGAGCAACAAAAATAGATATAGAAGTTCAAAACGGAGGAATTAAGAAAATAAGGATAACAGACAATGGCTCTGGAATAAAAGAAGATGACCTAGAATTTGCTTTTGAAAGACATGCAACTAGTAAAATAAGAACAGCAAGCGACCTAGAAACAGTAAAATCTATGGGGTTTAGAGGTGAAGCATTAGCAAGTATTGCAGCAATTGCAAATGTAGAATTAGTAACAAAAACAGAAGAAGATGCTATCGGACACAAAATAGTATTAGAAGGAGGAGACGTTCTAGAAAAAACAGAAACAGGAGCACAAAAAGGGACAAGCATAACAGTAACTAATCTTTTCTACAATACACCAGTAAGATATAAATTCTTAAAAAAAGATTACACAGAACTTCGGATACATAGAAGATGCTGTAACAAGGATAGCACTTGCAAATCCTAATGTTGCAATAAAATTAAAAAATGAAAACAAAGTAATAATACAAACAACAGGAAATGGAGATTTAAATACACTTGCATACAGTTTATATGGAAAAGAAACAGCAGATTGTTTATTGCCTGTGGATTATCAATATGATGATATAAAAGTAACTGGAGTTATAGGAAAACCAGAAATTGCAAGGTCAAATAAATCATACCAAATGTTTTTTGTAAATAAAAGATTTGTAAAAGATAAAACATTAACTGCGGGTGCAGAACAAGCATTTAAAGGCCTACTTCCAATTGGAAAATTTGGATTTTTAATTTTAAACTTGGAAATGGAGCCAAGAAAAATAGATGTAAATGTTCACCCAACAAAATTAGAAATAAGATTTCAAGAAGAACAAAAAGTATTTAAAGCAGTATATCATGCAATAAGAGATAGCCTGCTAAAAGCAGAATTAGTAAGAAATACAGAAAACTCAGTTCAAGAAACAAAAACAATAGTAACTACTATACAAACACCAGTAGTTGTAGCAGAAAATAAAGCCATTGAACCTGTGAAAGAAGGACCAAAAGAGATTGTAAAAACTGGGGAAACAGGATTATTTTCAATATTTAAGAAAAAAGATAATACTGAAGAAATAAAACAAGAAAACGAAAATGTGCTTGCAGAAATATTTAGTAAAAAAGCAAAAGAACATTATGAAGAAGTAACTTACAAAGAAACTTCCGCTGAAGGAAAAATAGAAGAAATTAAACCACAAGAACAATCACAAGAACCTATTACAAATACTACTGAAACAAATGTTGACTTTAAAGAAATGTATAGCAAAACATTTGGAAAAGTAATAGAAGAACCAAAGCAAGAGGATGCACCAAAATTTGAGAATATCTCATTATTTGAGGAAGAAGAAACATATGAAAAACTACCAGAATATAAATATTGTGGAACAGTATTTTCTACATATATAATAATAGAAATGAATAATGAAATGTACATTATAGACCAACATGCTGCACATGAAAGAATAATGTATGAAAAAATTAAAAAGAATTATTATAGCGGTGGAGAAAAAGATTCACAAATTCTTTTACTACCAGATATAATTAACCTAAGCCATAAAGAAAAAGCAATAGTTAAAGAAAATATAGATATGTTTACAAGAGCAGGATTTATGATAGAAGAATTTGGAGAAAACACAATTAGACTAATAGGAGTACCAACAGTATGTGTGGAATTAGATACTAAAGAGTTATTTTTAGAAATATTAGATGCTGTAAACACAGTGGCAATCACTGCAATACAAGAAAAGGAAGATAAATTCATTGCAACAGTAGCATGTAAAGCGGCAGTAAAAGCAAACCATGAATTAGATGTGGCAGAGGTAAAAGAATTAATGGACAAATTATTAAGATTACCAAATCCATTTACATGCCCACATGGTAGACCAACAGCAATAAAAATGAGCAAATATGATATAGAAAGAAAGTTTAATAGGAAGTAAAATGAAAGATGTTATTGTAATTGGAGGACCAACAGCCTCGCGGAAAAAGTAAACTTGCAATAGAACTTGCAAAACAAATAAATGGTGAAATAATCTCAGCAGATTCAATGCAAATATATAAAGATATGAACATTGGCACTGCAAAGGTAACACCTGAAGAGATGGAAAATATAAAACACTATATGATAGATTTTTTATCTCCAGAAGAAAGATATAATGTATCTGAATATAAAATAGCAGCAGAAAAGTGTATAGAAGAAATTTTGGCAAAAGGCAAAACTCCAATAATTGTAGGGGGAACAGGACTATACATTGATGCTTTAATATATGGAATAGAATTTCAAGAGGAAGAATTTGACGAAGAATATAGAGAAAAATTAAATGACATTGCAAAAAATGAAGGACTAGAAAAACTATATGAAGAAGCGGTAAAAATTGATCCTATTGCAATGCAAAAAATAAGCAAAAATGACCAAAAAAGAATAATAAGAGTATTAGAAATTTATCATAAAACAGGAAAAACAAAAACAGAGCAAGAAATAGAATCTAGAAAAAAAGGCGTAAAATACAATTATCATGTATTTGCAATAGATATGGAAAGAGAAATCCTTTATGACAGAATAAATAAAAGGGTAGATATTATGATAAATGAAGGACTAATTGAGGAAGTAAAAAGAATATTAGAAAAATATAAAAAATTTCCAACAGCAATGCAAGGACTTGGCTATAAAGAGGTTGTAGAATACTTAAATAACCAAATTACTAAAGAAGAAATGATAGAAAAAATAAAAAAAGAAACAAGGCATTATGCAAAAAGGCAATTAACATGGTTTAGAAAAAATAAAGAAACAATTTGGCTAAATGGGGAAAATTCAATTCAGGATAATATAAAAATAATAAAGAAAACAATAGATTAAATAAATTGTAACTTAGAGGTGTGAAGTGAGAGGTGAGCGGTGGGATTTTATGGTTAGGCTTCGTAGGAATTTCCCAATTTTCACACTTCCCACATCCCACTTCGCACTTCATCTACAAATTCTATGGAAAAGGAGAATTATTTTGGCTAAAAAAACAAAAAATAATAAATTAAAAAAACAGATAAAAGATGCGTTTATATTAACACTTATAATATGTGCCATTGCAGGCATTTTGTATACGATTATTTCGCTAGTTAGCTCACCAACACAGACATTTATACTAAAAGAAAATACAATATCAAAAGAAGAAAGTAAAGTGGGATATGTAATTAGAGATGAACAAGTTCTTCAAAGCACAAATGATGATGAAAAAATAGAACCAATAAAAAACGAAGGAGAAAGGGTTGGGACTGGTAATCCAGTATTTAAATATTACAATGTTAATGAAGAAGAAATTTCAAATCAAATAAATGAATTAAATAACCAAATACAAGAAGCACTCCTTGGACAAACAGATCTCTTCCCAAGTGATGTAAAAGCATTAGAAAGCCAAATAGAAAAACAAGTAGAAACCTTAAGAAATGAAAATAATATGCAAGCTATAATAGAATATAAAAACAATATATCAGATTATATTGTAAAAAAAGCTAAAATTGCAGGAAGCTTAAGTGCGGCAGGTGAATATATAAATAACCTAATTTTGCAAAGAAATTCCTTAGAAGAAACCTTAAATAATGACGCACAGTATGTTAACAGTAATATGAGTGGTGTGGTTTCTTATAGAATAGATGGACTAGAGGAAAAACTTTCAATAAATAATCTAGATAATATAACAATTGATTATTTAAAATCTTTAAATCTTACAACAGGTCAAATAGTTAGTAAAAGCGAAAATAAAGCAAAAGTAATAAATAATTTCCAATGTTATATTGCAATAATATTTAATTCTGAAGAAGCAAAAAATACAAAAGAAGGAGCAAAACTAACAATAAGATTATCGGGACAAGAAGAAGTAAAAGCTGAAGTTTATAAAATAAAAGAAGAAGGTTCTGACAGACTAATAATTTTTAAAATTACAGATGGAGTAGAAAAGCTAATAAATTATAGAAAAATATCAGTAGATGTAATTTGGTGGAAATATTCCGGATTAATTGTACCAAAAAGTGCTATATTGTATGAAAATGGAAAAAGCTATGTACTTATAAAGAAAAATGCAGATTTTACTAAAATTTTAGTAAAGGTTGAAAAAGAAAACGATAATTATTGTTTAATAGATAACTATAGTACAGAAGAACTAATTGAACTTAGGTATACT
Source organism: Clostridia bacterium (assembly GCA_051891455.1). Taxonomy (GTDB): domain Bacteria; phylum Bacillota; class Clostridia; order TANB77; family CAG-508; genus UMGS1933. The sequence continues at coordinate 4,964 of JBJFFF010000170.1, forward strand.
ACAGAAGAGATAAATAGCTTTAGGGGAATTAAATTATATGATGAAATTATGGTAGACCCACAATTAGAGTAATGTTACAGAAATATTACAGGAAAATGAAAAATCAAAGACAATCGTAAAAACTATTGACAATAAATATTCTTTATATTAATATAATACTAAATTACCAAGGAAAATTGTAGGAGGGTTAAAATGGCAGTTGCAATTGTAAATAAAGTATTAGACTTTTTAGGAGTAGAAACAAACGGACAAGAAGATTATGATGAAGAAAATGACTATGAAACAGTAGAAACAGAAAACGAAGAAGAAACAGAAGAAAGAGGATTTTTTAAGAGAAAAGTAGTAAGTATGCCACAAGTTCAACAAGTAAAAATGGTTATAACTCAACCAACATCTTTTGAACAATCAGAAGAAATATGCGGATATTTAAAAGAAAAAAAATCTGTAATAATTAATCTTGAATATGTTAACAAAGATGTTGCGAGAAGAATTATAGACTTTGTTGCTGGTGCAGTAAATGCTTTAGACGGCCACATGCAAAAAATTTCAAATGCTATATTCTTAGTAGCACCAATGAATTATGATATAGCAAGTGATTTAGCAAGAGAAGAATTAAAAAACAAAGTATCAGTATCATGGCTAAGAAACAACTAAAACTATTGGGCAGAATTCATCTCTGCCCTTTTTTAAAACATAAATATTTTCAGATACTTGCTAGCCCAACGTAGGGGATTTATATATTTTAAAAGCGAATTTCCTCGGGGGGACCGCCGTGGGCTGTTAAAGGCGTAAGCCTTGTTACAGCGCCGGTGGGAAGAAATGAGCGAATTAAAATAT
>JBJFFF010000171.1:0-5762 GCA_051891455.1 Clostridia bacterium
GCAAAGCCTATACTCCCAAAAATTGCAATAGCAATTTTTAATATTCTATATGCTCCATTATTATCACCTACTGCAAACTTTGATGATATTAAGGTAGATATTGCATTTGGTACACCTATTGAACAAATTGTTAAAAATATTGCATATACTTGAAATGCTGCAGAAAATATTGCATTTCCTGTATCTGCATATCCTGTTTTATTTGTTAAATATAATTTATAAACTATTCCTATGATTTTAATTACTGCTTGTGAAAATAGTAATACAGCTACATTTTTAAAAATACTATTTTTTTTCAAATTCTATTCTCCTTGTGTTTTAAATATATATGCATTATTGATTGTTTATACCAAAATACAGAAATAATAATCTATAGAAGTGTGAAGTGAGATGTGGGAAGTGTGCTTTTAGGGAGATTTCTTCGCAGTCTAACCCTAAAATCTCACCTCACACTTCGCACCTCTCACCTCTAATTTATTATTTATATAAGAAAACAAAATTGCTATTTATTGCAAAAATTTACATAAAAGACTTGTTTTTTTTGCCATTTTATAGGATAATATATATGTATGATTATAAAGATTGGGGGAACATCTTAAGTGAAATTATTAGATAAATTTATAAAAAAATTAAAAACAGATAGAAACACATTTTTTGCATATCTCTTAACCTTGATAACAGCTTATATTGTTGTTGATAGAATTATAGAGTTATTATTTATGTGTTTTACTGGTATGTCTGTTTCATATTGGGGACCAATTCAGTATACTTTAGCAATGGCGTGTCCTGTGTTTGCTTATGCTTTCGCAGTGCCTTCTAAGTTTGCTAAATCAGATGAAGTAAAGATTTCATTTTTCTATGTATATTGTATTGCATTATATATAGTAATTATATCCATGGTAGTTCAATGGATAAATTATGTAGGTTGGTTTGCTTTAATGTCTGTTCCAAATTATGAAACAATTTTTGCGAATTTTTCGGAATTAATAAAACCAGCTTTTACTGCAATTTCAGTTTATATTCCACTTGCAACATTTTATAATTTAATTGTATGGTTATATAGAGTAATTAATGACCCTATTTTCCCAAACAGCTACAAAGATTCAATTTTAGATTTTACTGGTATTGACCTTTCAGCAGCTCCAGAAAATTCTGGTCCATATAGTTTTGAAATTGACCTTTGTAAAGATAGAACAACTGGTAAACCAGTAAAAATTTTGGAAAACAGAAGATTTGAATCTACTTTAATTGTAGGTCCTTCTGGAACTGGAAAAAGTTCTATGATTATTGAACCTATGATTGCACGTGATTTAGAGAAAAAGTTTTTCTTTAGAGAAGTAGCTAAAGAAATGGGATTTACTGCTTTAAAAACAGGTATTGCAACTTTAGACTGCCCTTACAGTAAAGAATATTTAAACAAAAACTTTAATTTAAATATGCTTACACCTGTAACTGGCAAAGAGAAAGTTTACAAAGCTTATATGAAAAAAATGATTTATTTTGAATCACCAGATGGAAAAATCACATATAAGAATTTAGGGTTAATATCAGTTACACCTGATTTTGAACAAACAAAGAGATTAATTGATGTTGCTAAAAATCTTGACATTCCTGTACATGTAATTGACCCATGTGACCCTACATCAGTTGGTTTAAATCCATTTATAATTGAAGGACCTGCTCTTTGTGCCCTTACAATTTCTTTGGTTTTAAGGAATATGTATTTTGCTGCTAACCCAACTGAAGAGGCTGTTTATAGATTAGACCTTTCTTTCCAAGCTATTCAAAACTTAGTTATACTTTTAAAAGTTATGTTTCCAAAGTTAAATAATGGTTTAATGCCTACCTTAGAAGATTTATTAAAATGTTTTAATAATTTTGATTTAGTTGAAAGCATGAGCAGAGAAATGGAAAAAGACGTAGAGCTTGCAAAAGAATATGAATTACAAATTCAATATTTTAAAAAGTGTTTTTATAGAGATTCTGATGGAAGAAAAGATATGCAAAAGTATATACAATTAGTAAGTGCTCAATTAGATACTTTATTAAGGTCTGCTGCAGTAAGAGATATTATTTGTAATAGATATAATAACATAGATTTATCTAAAGTTATAGCAAATAATGAAGTTGTACTATTTTCTTCAAGACCTACTGAAATTGGTGGAACAGCTCATAAAGGATTTGGTAAATTTTTCTTATGGTTGGTAATGATAGCTGTTGAAGGAAGACCTGGAAATGAGAAGTCTCGTTCTCCATTCTTCTTATATGTAGATGAATTTAACAATTATTATGATGCATGCTTTAATGATATATTTACTCAATTTAGAAAATATAAAGTTGGAACCATTTTTGCAATTCCAACATTGTCTAGTTTAGGTGGCCCAAATTCACCAGTAATGCAAACATTACTTGCTAACTCTCCTACAAAAGTTACATTTGGTAACTGTACACCTGATGAGTATGCATGGTGGTCAACTGAACTTGGAGAAAGAAGAGAATGGGTAGTTACTCCTGGATATGACCCTGGAAAAAGTGATGATTATGGTTCAGATCTAGGAAAGCCTGAATGGAAATGGAAAACAACATTTGTTACTGCTAAGCTTCAAGGCTTAAAATTCAAAGGAATTGTGTATAAAACTAAAGATGCTAAAGGTAAAAATGTAGTAAACTATGGTTCTGTAGATTTTCTAGAATCTAAATATAAAGGACCTCGCAAATCTAAAAATTACAGTTTTGATAAATTTAATACAGGAACTGTAGAAGAAGATAAAAAACCTAAAAAAATAAAATTTGATCCAAGTCATTTAAATTGGGGAAATCCAGATGGACAGATAGACCCAATTCAAATGAATGTGACTGATTCCACTTACCTATTTGATAACTCAGATGCAGTTATTGTAGATTTGAAAACCAAGAAAAAGAAATAAAAGAAAACTTCGGCAATGCCGAAGTTTTCTTTTTTTGTTAGCTTAGACGTCCATTAGAATCAATGCGTCCGACATAATGTCCATTAGCATCAGTGACAGTTCCGTCAGTGTCAACTCTCATGTCAGGCTCATTATCGACTTCCAAAACTCCATTTGTCTTGTCCCAAGAACCAATAATGCCACCATCAGCGTCACGTACATATGGATTAGACATTCTAAGCCCTCCTTTCTGAATAAATTCGCTAGGATTATAATAAATAGAGAAAAAACTCTACAATGTAAATTATATCATCTTCATTATTTTATGTCAAGCAATTTTGTCGACATAATTTAGTTTTCAACAAAACACCAGCTGTAACCAGCTGGTGTTTTGTTGAATGTATCAACACTTGTTGATGTCATCCTCCTGAGGGTCCCTTTCGGTAGTCTCATACTCCTCCGGGTCAATGCCTGTACCTTTGCAGAGTGTACATGTTCTGGTAAATACCTTCCTTCCATTGCACATTCTGCATCCCTCAACACCACCACACCAAGGGCAAAGTCTAGCCTCCACCTTAGCGCCCTGGCACAACGGGCATACACGCATTTTCTGTTCAGGCATAATGTTTTCCTCCTAGATGTCATGTTAGAAGAGCAAGCGCCCTTCCGTAACTAAAAAATTGTTACATAAATATTATACCATTATTTAGATTTTATGTCAATTTGTTCAAAAAGTATAAAAAAGAACCCTCCTGTTTTCCACTAGGGTTCCTCCTTATTATTACTAATCTTCTACAGGTGCTTCTACAGGGCAAACTCCTGCACATGTTCCACATCCTATACAAGATTCTTGGTCTATTACAAATCTTTCTTCTCCTTGTTTTATGCATTGTACTGGACATTCTGCTGCACATGCTCCACAAGATATACATTTTTCTGTTATTTTATATGCCATTTTTATTTCACCACCTCTCATTGTAGAGGTGAGAGGTGGGATGTGAGAAGTGAGATTTTTTAAGTAATTTTTTAATAAATCCCTCTATTATCACACTTCACACTTCACACTTCACACTTCAATATTACTTTTCATTTTTTTTATCTAATTTGTCTAGTTTTTCCATTTTTTGTAGTTCTTTTAAATCTTCTGGATTTTCTATATTTTCGTCTTCTTCTTTTCTTGCTCTTTTTATTACTTTTACATCTTTTAAATCATATCTTTTAAAGAAAGTTTCGTCCCCATCTTTAAATTTTACTTTTATTCTTTCTTTTAAAGTTTCTACTCCGCAAACTTCACCTTTTCCATCTTCTGTTTGTACAATTGAGCCTATTCCTGGTAATTTTTTTAGTTTATCTTCATATACTTCTTGTTCATATTTTAGGCAACACATAAGTCTTCCGCAGTTTCCAGATATTTTTGAAGGATTTAGAGATACATTTTGCTCTTTTGCCATTTTTATTGTTACTGTATCAAAATTTCCTAAAAATGAGCAACAACAAAGTTCTCTTCCACAAACACCATTTCCACCAAGTCTTCTTACTTCATCCCTTACTCCTATTTGCCTTAATTCTATTCTTGTTTTAAATATTGCTGCTAAGTCTTTTACTAAGTCCCTAAAATCAATTCTTCCGTCTGCTGTAAAGAAGAATAATAATTTGCTCTTGTCGAATTTATATTCAACATCCATAAGTTTCATATCTAGTTTGTATTCTTTTATTTTTTCTTCACATATTTTAAATGCTTCCTTTTCATCCTTCTTATTTTGTTCATTTTGTCTTCTATCTTTTTCTGTTGCAACTCTTATAATTTTTTTAAGTGGTGCTACTATTTTTTCATCTGGTAATTGCCTATTTGCAATCATTACCTCTCCATATTCTTTTCCCATTGCAGTTTCAACTATTACATGTTGTCCTCTATAAACCCTTTTTCCATCTGGATCAAAAAAATATATTTTACCTGGTTTTTTAAACCTTACGCCTATTATATTAGCCATTTATTCCCTCCCATATTTTTAGTAATAAATTATCTATCGTCATATCATAATTACTATTTTTCTTTAATCTATCTTTAGTTTCTTCAACAATTTTTATACAGTTTGTGTATTGTATGTTTTCCTTTATTTTGTTAAACAATATTATATTTATATAATCCAATATTTCATAAATGCTATCTTTATCTTTAAATATTAAATCCTTTTTATTTAGCAAATCTATTATATTTATTTTTTCTAAATTAGAAAATATTGTTTTTATTTCATTAAAAATTTCTTCTTTTCCTTGAACTGATAGTGCATGTGTTGCACTTCCACCTGCAACCTCTAAAATATTTTCTGGGACTTCTTCATATCCATATTTTTCTTTTAATATTTTTATTACTTCATTATCTTTTAATGGATTAAATTTTATTTTTGTACACCTTGATTTTATAGTATTTAATAATAGATTTTCGTTTTCCGTAATTAGTATTATTACTACATATTCTGGTGGTTCTTCTAGTGTTTTTAACAAACTATTTTGTGCTTCTTTAGTCATTTTTTGACTATCGTTTATTATATAAACTTTTCTTGAACCTCCAATTGGTTTTTCATAAACACCTTTTACCATCTCTTTTATGGTTTCTGTTTTTATGCTTTTTTCTTCGGTTTCATCTATTATTTGGATATCTGGATTATTTTCCCCATTAAATTTAATGCATGCTTCACATATGTTACATGGTTTTTGCTCACCTTTGCATAGTATTGCTTTTGCAAATTCTTTTGCAATCATAAATTTTCCTATTCCATTTTGCCCAATAAACATGTAACTGTGTGATATTTTTTCTGTTTTTATGCTATTTTCTAATATTCTTTTTGCTTCTTC
>JBJFFF010000172.1:0-5743 GCA_051891455.1 Clostridia bacterium
GATTGTTGCTCCATCCAAACTTCCTGCATGCTCAGGGTTAGTTAAAACATCTGTTAATACAAAATTTGAAAATTCTGAAATAGTCATTGTTGTATCTATTTCATTTACGCTTACATAGTAAGCATATAAGTTACTCACTATTTCTTCTGGCATTTCAAATAACTCAGCCATTTCCTGACTAGGCATTTTCTTTTGAATTGTATTAATGTTTGTAAATTTTGATAATCTGTTTAGACTATTTTTTGCACTGTCATTAATTTTACTTGCATATTTTTCATTTGTTAAAACATCTTTATTCATAAATTTTATAAAGTCATTTAGGCTTATTTTTATATTATTATTTTTAGAATTATAGTAAACTAATATGTCTTTTACATCTTCTTCATCTATCTCTAAAATATTTGCTATTTCAGCTGCTGTCCTTTTTCTATTAATTTCTGTGCTGTTTGTAAAATTAGAAAGCCTATTTATATTTGCTTTTGTTTCAGCATCTATTTTATTAACAACATTTTCATTGTTATATACATTTTTTTGAATAAAGCTTACAAATTCATTAAAACTAATTGTGTTGTTTTCATCTTGATTGTAATAATTATAATATATTATTTTTAATAAATAATCCTCTACTTCAGTATCTGATCCCAAATCATTTAATTTTTCATTTAACTTATCATAAGTTAAACTCTCATTTATAGTGTTTCCATATCCTAAAACTTCTTCAACTTTCTCTTCTTTTTCTATTTCTTGTAAATATCTTGCTACAGTTTCTTCGTCTTTGCTATTATATATTAATGCCATTTGATTATTTTCACTAAATATTTCACTAATCTTATTTGATGTATCTTCAGTGTATGAAATGCCTAGGTTCCCTTTTAATGCATAACAGCCACAAAAAGCTACAATAAATAATATTAATGCTACATGTCTTAATTTATAACTTATTTTTCCTAAGCCATCCATTTTAAAGTTTGGACTTTTCTTTTTAGTTTTTGCAATCAATTTATCAAACATTAATATTAATGAAGGAAGAACAAAGAATATACTAATTAAACTAAATAGTACACCTTTTGCTAGTACAAGTCCTAAATCACGACCAATTGTGAAGCTCATAAATACAAGTGCTAGTAATCCAACTATTGTTGTTACTGAACTACTTGAAATAGATTTAAACGCATGATATAAAGCATTTTTCATTGCCTTTACTTTATCTGGCTCTGTTTGCTTTTCTTGGTCATACCTATTCATAAGCATTATTGAGTAGTCCATTGATAATGCCATTTGTAAAATTGCTGATATTGAATTTGTAATATTAGATACTGTTCCCAATATTATATTTGTACCATTGTTTAGTAAAACTCCTATTAGTATTGATGTTAAAAATAAAAATGGCTCTGTATAGGATTCACACATGATGACTAATATTATCATTGCACATACAACTGCAAGAACCACTATTTTTGTTGGTAAAACAGGGTTGTTTCTATCTGCTATTTCTCCACTTGTGTAAATTTTATAGTCTTCATCATACCTTTCTTTTATTTCATTATAAACATCACTTGCTAATTTTGAATCCTCTGTGTCATCTACATTTATTATATATAAAGTGTAATTATCCTTGTTGTAATTTTCTGTATTGTCATAATCTACACTATCTACCCCTTTTATTTGTGTGAGTTCCTCACATATTTCAGTTTTTTTATCCTCCTGCAAATCTTCAAACATTAGGTTAAGAGCACTTGATTTTATTTCTTTAAACTCTTTTTCCATAATGTCCATACCAATTCTTGTTTCTGATGTACTTGGTAAATATTCTGCAATATCATAATTGATATTAACTTTTTTAGATAGTATTACTGATATAACAGAAAATACAATAAACAGAATTAGTATAAAATGTCTTTTGTTAACAATAAAATCTGTAAATTTTCTCAAATTTAATCCTCCTTTTCTTTTTTAACGTAAATTTCATTTTAATTTCTTTTTCCAATTTATGCAAGTATAAATTAATAGGAACTGTCTAAATTTGGACACATTTAATCGATTTGTCTTTTATTTTATAAATATTTTCAAAAATCATTATTTGTGCTATAATATGATAAAAATATAAACGAAGGGATTGTGGCATATGAAAGTACAAGGATTAAATTCATCTTCTAGAAAAACCAGAGAATTAATAAAGAAAACCTTTGCAGAGCTTATGAATGAAAAGAAAGAATTAAGTAAAATAACAGTTACAGAGCTTGTTAAAAGAGCAGATATAACAAGAAGTACATTTTATACTCATTATGATGATATTTACGAAGTTGTTAATGATTACCAATTAGAAACAATAGAATTATTAGTTAGTGATGATAAGGTTCTAGACTCTATTCAAGATATTTACAATTATTTTGATGATATTTTTGATTGCTTAAAGGAAAACGAAGAAATATATAAAATGCTCCTAGTTTCAAATGGTTCTCTTCTTTTTCTTGAAGAATTGAAAAAGCTTGCTGGTGAAAAAATATATTACGCTATGAGAAATATTATAAAAAATAATAAATATTTAGAATTGGATGTAAGTTTCTATATGAGTGGCATAATTAGTGAATTAGTAAAATATTTTAGAGGTCAAAGTGATTATTCTTTAGAAGAATTACTTGAAAATAGCAAAAAATGGTTCGAGAAAGTTTTTAAATAAACTTCTCGAACCTTTTTTTATTAATCAACTGATTTTAGTGCTTCTATCATGTCAACTTTTTTCAATTTATTATTTACATAGTGCTTTAGAATAAATGAAATTAGTGTTACTGTTGCAAAAGGAATTATGTAGGCACCAATCCATCTGCTAGGGTCAAACATAACCTCATCTGGTGGTACAACATTTAAAATGTATGAGTGTAACAACATTCCCATTAAGCAACCTACTACAATGCCTATTCCTGAAAGCACTATTGTCTCTCTATAAATATACATTGTTACTTCATTATCGTGAAATCCTAGTACTTTTATTGTAGATAATTCTCTAATACGTTCTGAAACATTTATATTTGTTAAATTATATAAAATTACAACTGCAAGCATTGCTGCAACAGCAATTAATACTTTCATTATTTGGTCTAGTGATACTACAATCGTGTCAATTTGATTATATAATGTAGTATTTTGAACAATACCTTTTACACTTGATAACTCCATAAATTTCGCTGATTGTATTCTAGTATTTTCTATGCTTCCGTCATTTAGTAAAAGTAATTTTCCATTAGTCTCATATGCTTTTCCATATATGTTTTCATACGCATTTGAATTCATAAATATAAAATGCCCTGCATACATTTCACATATATCTGTAACTTTTATTCGTCTTTCTTTTTCTTTACTGTCTGTTACTGTAAATGTATCTCCAACATCAATATCTAATAATTTTGCAAGTCTTTCCGAAATTATCGCTCCATCATCTTTAAATTCTAGTTTTTCTTCAGTTTTTCTATTATTAAGATAAATATAATTGCTAAATTCTTCATCATTTCCTGATACAATTAATTTGATTTCTTGCTTATCGTTGTTCTTTCCTGCAACTTTAGTTACATCTTCATAATAAACAGAAGTATAACTGTTAATTTCATCTGAATTTAATAAATTATTTAATTCTATTTCCTCTTCTGTGCTTATATTATCATTTAGTGCTATTATTACATCATATTTTATTATGTCTTCAAATTGTCTTTTATTTATTCCTGAAATTGAGTGCTGTACTGCAAATCCTGCAAATAACATTGTAGCAGAACCTGCCACTCCAAATATTGTCATAAACATCCTTTGTTTGTATCTGAAAATATTTCTTGCTGTTACTTTATGGGTAAAACTCATTTTATTCCATAATGGTTTTATTTTTTCCATAAAGATTTTTGAGCCTGCTTTTGGTGCTTTTGGAAGTAAAAGTCTTGCTGGCTTTTCTTGTAACTCTTTTTTTGCAACAAGGTAAGCTGGAATAACACTACTTATGAAAGACAATACCATAGATGTTAATGTTATTTTCCACTCAAAATGTAACTCTATTTTTGGAATAGAAAAACCTGTGCTATATGCATTATAAACAATATAAGGAAGTAGTGTATGTCCTAATATTACTCCTATTAATGTTCCAATAGTACCTGCAACAAAACCATAAATAGTAAATTTTTTTATAATGTCGCTATCTGTATATCCTAAAGCTTTTAATGTTCCTGAGTTTACTCTTTCTTCACTAACGAAGCGGGTCATTGTTGTAAGAGTAACTAGTGCTGCTACAAAGTATAAAAATATTGGGAAAACTGTTGATAATGAATCTATAATTTCTGAAACAGTTCCATATATTTTATATCCTTCTCCTCCTGGTATTTCTCTTCTTGAATCTACTGAATATGTAGGTAAACTTAAATCATCTAATTCTTTTTGTGCATCTGCCAATTTTACTTCATTATCTGCAATTTCTTGTAATGCTTCTGGTTCTTTTTCTTGAAATTCTGCTAATTTTTCATTGTATTCTTTTTCTTTACTTGCATATTCTGATTTTGCTGAAGTTAATTGTTTTACACCTGAATCATATTGAGACTTTGAGCTTGCAAGCTCAGCTTTTGCTGCTTCTAGTGTACTTCTTCCACTATCTAATTCTAATTTAGCTTGTGCAAGCTGCTGTTCTGCATAGTCAATTTCTGTTTTAGCATAATTTAGTTCTACTACTTTCTCATCTAATTGGGATTGTGCTTCATTTAGTGAAGCTATTCCGGGTGTATATATTGTAGCCATAAAATATTGATATTCTGGGCTTTCTGTACCGCTTATTTCATATAGGGCTTTAGCATTTTCTAATTCTTGTCTATTTGTATTAATTTCTTCTTGACTAGCTTCTAGTGTTGCTTTTGCTTGTTCATATTCTGCTTTTTTCTGGTTAAATTCATTTAAAGCATTTTCATATTCTTGTTGTTTCTGATTTAATTTTGCTTCTTCTGTTTTTATTACATTTTCCGCGGTTAAAATTTCAAATTTAGCATTATTTAATTTTTTCTCATTTGCCTCAATTTCAGCCTTTGCATCATCAAGTTTTACTTTTGCATCATTTAATTCATTTCTTGCATCTTCTAATTCTTTTTTAGCATCTTCAATTTCTTTTTGCCCTTCATCTATATCTTCTTGATATGGCTTTTTAATATCTTCCAATCTAATACCTTGCTGCTCTTCTAGTAATTTTTCTAATTCGTCTTTATGCACTTGTAGGCGAGCTGTGTACTCATCACTATATGGGTCTACTCCATCTAAGTCATTAAATGTTATTTTTGCCATCATATATATATCAGAATCAAATACCGATTTATTTACAATTGCGTATGAATTTAATTCTCCTGTTCCAACATCAGTTTGACCTCTATTTAGTGTTGATAATATTTCTCCTGAGTTTATATATCCAACAATTTTAAATTCGTGAATTCTTAGAATTTGCTCATCATCCTCTGCTTTTTCTGTAAATTTAATTGTATCTCCTATTTTATATTCGTCACTATATAAACTATCTATTGCAATTTCATCATCCGCTTCTGGAAATTTTCCTTCTACTAATTCATATAACGAAACTTTTTCCGGTATAGAGAAAATCCTAAAGCTTGTATCAGTATTTTCTACTACCACATCTTTTAAGTATATATACTCTAATTCTTTTATCCCACTTGCTTTTTCAATGTATTCTTGCTCACTTGTATCTATTCCATAATCACTTAGAATTGTTATG
>JBJFFF010000173.1:0-5664 GCA_051891455.1 Clostridia bacterium
AAATTATTAATTTGGGAGAATAGTCAGTTTGCTTTTTGTAAAATATTAAGTCTACTCCTTCTTCATGAAGTTTATCGTACAAAATGCTTGATGATGCATTTGTTGTTACTACTATTATTGGTTTAAAATCTGTCATAAACTTTTTAGCATTATCTATGAACTCTATTCCAGAGCCTTGACCTTTATGTAATTCTATATCTAGCACAATTGCTTCTGGAAGATATGTTTTAAAATATTCTAGTCCTTCATCACTAGAATTGGTAGTTCCTATTATTTTTACATTATCTACTGTTTCAATATATGATTTAAATTTTTGACATTCCAATTCATCATCTTCAATTAATAATATAGTCATCGGTTTATTTTCCATGTTTCTCACTCTCTTTGTTTCTTATTTTTGTTAATACTATATCATATAACTTTACATATTTCTACATATTTTTACATACTTTTAATTTATTTTTTTAAATTATTTATATATTAAAATTAACTTATAGATTAGATAAGAGAGGTTTTTTGTATGATAAATAAGGAAATTTTAAAAAAAGAAATTGGAATTCGTGTAAAAGAAATTAGAGAGAAAAAAATGCATATGACTAAAGTTCAATTTGCAGATTTAATTGGTATGAAAAATCAGTATCTTGGTACTGTGGAAAATGGTCAAAGAGGTTTAACTGTGGAAAAATCCATAGAAATATGTGAAAAAGCAAATGTTTCTTGTGATTATTTACTTCGTGGAATAGATAATTCCCTAGAAACTCATACTAGTGATTTATTAAATAAATATACTAAAGATGAAGTTTCTAGGGCTTTTGAAATAATGAAAGATTATACAATGATAATGAAATAATTTTTTAACTTCTTTGTTTTACTACTTCATACATTACAATTCCTGCTGATACCGATGCGTTTAGTGAAGTTATTTTTCCTTTCATTGGAATTTTTACTAGGAAGTCGCAGTTTTCTTTTACAAGTCTGCTCATTCCAAATCCTTCACTTCCTATTACTATTGCAATTGGTCCATCAAATTTTTCGTTGTAATAGTAATTTTTTGCATCCATATCTGTTCCACAAATCCAAATGTCATTGTCTTTTAAATATTTTATTGTTTCGTTCAAGTTATTTACTCTTGCAATTTTCATGTGCTCTACCGCTCCAGCAGATACTTTATATACTGTGCTATTTACTGTTGCTGCTCTTCTTTTAGGAATGATTATTCCATGCACTCCTGCTGTTTCTGCAGTTCTTATTATAGATCCTAAATTGTGTGGGTCTTCTATTCCATCTAATATTAATATAAATGGCTTTTCTTGTTTTTTGTTTGCTTCTTCTAGTATATCTTCGACCTCACAATAATCAAAAGGAGGCACAATTGCAATTACTCCTTGATGATTATCTGACATTGCCATTTGGTTTAATTTTGCTCTATCTACTTCTACTATTACAACTTTTCTTTCTTTCGCAATAGATATAATTCTATTTATTGATCCATGTTTTTCTCCATTTGCTATAAATATTTTGTTTATGTCTTTTCCAGTTTCTAATAATTCTAATACAGCATTACGGCCTTCTATTTGGTCTTGATATGCTTCTTCAAAATTTTTTTCTTTTTTAATATTATTATTTTTATTCATGTATTACCTCCACAAGATAATTTTGTTTGGTACCGTTCAACCTACCTTTTGTATGATTTTCTAAAAAATTTTTCATTTAGCATTGTTTATTTTCTCGGGTCGCCGAAGACTGCGACCCCTACAGCGTTTATTCATCATCAAGTTTTAAAACAGCTAAAAAGGCTTCTTGTGGAACCTCCACATTACCTATTTGCCTCATTTTTTTCTTACCTTTCTTTTGTTTTTCTAGTAATTTCTTCTTTCTCGTTACGTCTCCACCATAGCATTTTGCAAGCACATCTTTTCTCATTGCTGATATTGTTTCTCTTGCAATTACTTTGCCTCCTACTACTGCTTGAATTGGTACTTCAAACAATTGTCTTGGTATAACTGTTTTTAGTTTTTCTGTCATTTTCTTTCCTCTTGAATAAGCAGAATCTTTATGAACTATAAATGATAGTGCATCTACTGGTTCATTATGTATGTGTATGTCCAGTTTAACCAAATCTGCTTTTCTATATGTACTAAACTCATAGTCAAAAGAAGCATACCCTTTTGTTTTTGATTTTAATGCATCAAAGAAATCGTATATTATCTCATTTAGAGGAAGTTCATAGTAAAGTATTACTCGTGTAGCGTCTATATATTTCATGTCTAAATATGTGCCTCGTCTATTTTGACATATTTCCATAACATTTCCAACATATTCTTTTGGAAGTAATATTTCTGCTTTTACTATTGGTTCTTCAATGTAGTTAATTTTTTGTGCTGGTGGCAAATCTATTGGATTATAAATTTCTAATACTTCACCAGTTTGTTTATGTACCTTATATATAACTGATGGAGCAGTTGTAATTAAGTCTAAATCAAATTCACGCTCTAATCTTTCTTGGACTATTTCTGAGTGTAATAATCCTAAAAATCCACATCTAAATCCAAAGCCTAATGCAATTGAAGTTTCTGGTTCATATTCAAGTGCTGCATCATTTAATTTTAATTTTTCTAATGCATCTTTTAATCTTTCATAATCTCCACCATCTAATGGATATAGTCCACAATATACCATTGAATTTGCTTTTTTATAACCTGGTAATGGTTCTGCTGCTGGGTTACTTACTGTTGTTATTGTATCTCCTACATGAAGGTCACTAACTGTTTTTATACTTGCAACAATATAGCCAACTTCTCCGGCTTCTAGTTTTTCAGCTGGTGAATATCTTCCTGGTTCCAAATAGCCAAGTTCTGTAATTACAAATTTTTTATTTGTAGCCATAAATAGTATTTCATCCCCAACTTTTACAGTTCCTTCTACTACTCTTACATAACTTACAGCTCCTTTGTAATTGTCATAGCAAGAATCAAATATTAAACATTTTAGCGGTTTTTCTTTATCACCTGTTGGTGCTGGGAAGTCTGTTACTATTCTTTCTAAAACCTCGTCAATATTTAAACCAGATTTTGCAGATATGCATGGTGCATCTTCTGCAGGTATTCCAATTACATCTTCTATTTCCTTTTTTATTTCATCTGGTCTTGCATTTGGTAAGTCAATTTTGTTTATTACTGGCAATATTTCTAAGTTGTTATCTAAGGCTAAATACACATTTGCAAGTGTTTGTGCTTCAACCCCTTGGCTACTGTCTACAACTAAAATAGCCCCTTCACATGCTGCTAAGCTTCTTGATACTTCGTAATTAAAGTCTACATGCCCTGGAGTATCTATTAAATTTAATATGTACTCATTACCATCTTTTGCTTTATAATTCATTCTTACTGCTTGTGCTTTTATTGTTATTCCTCTTTCGCGCTCCAAGTCCATGTTGTCTAATACTTGGCTTTCCATTTCTCTTTGACTAAGTAGTCCTGTTTTTTCTATTAGTCTATCTGCGAGTGTTGATTTTCCATGGTCTATATGTGCTATTATGCTAAAGTTTCTTATATATTTTTGCTTGTCCAATTTTGCCTCCTAATTTATTATAGTTTGATGTGGGAAGTGGGATGTGGGAAGTGAGATATAATGGGTAAATCTTCGAAGAAATCACCCTAAAATCACACCTCACATCGCACACCTCACACCTCCAAATTGCAATACTTTTTATATTGTTCTTTTAAGTGTTTTTTATTCATAATTTTGTCTATTCCATCTTTTGCAATTTCTTCTTTTATAACTGTTATAAATTTTTCTGTTTTAGGGTTATATAAATTTCTTACTGTTTCTATTTCATTCCAATATTTTAGTGGATATTCTTTATTCCATTCTTTTCCTCTATACACCATTCCTGCTGCAATGTGGTCACAAAGCATTTCTACTGCATATTTATATGGTATTACTGGTGTTTCTTTTGCATTCCAGTCATACCAGTATTCTATATGATGCTTGTTTCTTCCCTTATGGTGTAACCAAGCTGCTGAATACCCTTTTTCTTTTCTTGCAATTGTTATTGGGCTTCTATTTCCTTGATAGTATCTACAGCTTTCAATAAATTCTACAGGTGTATATTTCGACAAATCATGTATTAATCCTCTAAATGGGATTCCTGCTTTTATCGAAAGTTTAAATACATACCATCTATGTGTTGTTATTAATTTAAAGTGTAACCAAATTTTTTTCAACATTTTTTCTCCTAATTGTGAGGTGTGAAGTGAGAAGTGGGAAGTGGGAAGATAAGGTCAAGCCTACGAAGCCCCGCCATAAACGCCCACCTCACACCGCACACATCTCACCTCGAAATTACAATTTATCCAATTATTATAATAATAAAAATATATACACATATCCTTATTAATGCATTTGTAATTAAATTATCTACTGTAAATGGAATGCCTATTTTGTTTATTTTATCATATTCTTCAATAAGCATATCTATTTCTTCTTTTGTGCATAATTGTTTCTTTTCCATATATTCTTTTGCTAAGTATTTTGATTTTGTCATTGCATCTATTTCTAGAAATGCTCTTACTGCAAATTGTATAAATGCTAGTAAGCTCAAAATAAATATTTGTAACATGTTATTTTTTACCACATTACATATACTCAAAATTGTTATAATTATGAAATATAGAATAGAAAGATTTGAAAATATGAAGTTAAACATAAGTAGCCTTCTATCTTGAATAGAATGTATGCATTCATGTGCAATTGTTTGTATTCTTCCATAGTTGTCTTTTAAATCTGCAATTGATATTTTATTTGTAACTGCTATGTATAGGCTGGTTTTGGTATCTTTTGCTTGTTCTATTTTTACGTCTTTGTTATCTAGTATCTCTAGCATTTCTTTTGCTATTTCAATATTTTCTGGAAATTTATCTGTTATTTTTTGCATTTTCGTGTTTTCTTCCAAGGATTTTGCTTGTTTAAAATTAATTTTAAAAATGATTTTAAATAATATTATAGTTAAAATGCAAAGTAATAAACAAATATAATTTTCCATTTTTTTACCTCTTTTCCTTGGCGAACTTAAATTTCGTCCGCCCATATATATTAATTAGTATATCAAAAAAACTGTAGTGAGTAAAGCTCCTCGTCTGCTCAAAAAGGGCAGGGGTGGAACCCTGCCCCTACAGTTGTTATTTTACTATATTTTTATAATAAATCCTTTACAGATTCACTTATTATTTTATTTACATCGGCTAGCATTATATTGAACCTTACTTCTATATCAAAGAATTCTTTTATTTTTGCATCTTGCATTAGTATTTGGTACATTTGTTGTAATTTTTTTTGTTTTTCTTCGTCTTGTTCTCCTTGAAATGACATTACTTGCACTTCATATCTTATTTTTTCGAATTCGTCTATTTTTTGTTTCATTTCTGGGTTGCTTTTTAGGTCTTCTTTTGCTTTTTTGTATTCTAAGTATTCTTTGCTTTCTTGTATTGATTTTGCTAGATTGTTGGCTTGGTCATATACGTACATATACTTGTCCTCCTTATTAATTTTATTTAATTTTTCATTATGTTCGCCACATCTCATCGGGGTTATATATTTTATTTTTATCACTGCCCCATCCAAGAAAATGTAATTCACTTCGTTCAAACATTTTCTAAGGCGGTC
>JBJFFF010000174.1:0-5649 GCA_051891455.1 Clostridia bacterium
AACAATGAAACCTTTAGCTTAAAACGAATTTAGTAATAAGATACATTATAAATCTAGCAAGTATGGAAGAATTCCATAAAAGGAGTAAGATAAGTATGAACAAAAAGGTATTTTTAATTATAGCAATCATAGTAATTATGCTAATATTGATGCTAGGATTATTTATATTACATGGCTTCGGCAGCAATCGAACAACAGCTAAAAATGACCTTTTTAATGGTTATGTGTTAAGGTCGGGTTATATTTCAAAAATGAATAAAAGTGATGCAATAAAAATAATTTCAAGTTATTCAAAACTTGAAAAATATTGTGATGAATATAATCAAAACATGCTCTTAGAAAGATATACTAAAGATTTTTTTGAAAATCAATCGTTAGCAATAATATATGAGGAATTAACTAGTGGAGAGTATGGAGTTGAATTCATTAATGCAATCCGAGATGAAGATAATGTCAAGATAGAATACAAAATTATTTATCCAGACTCATTGCTCGTTACTAGTGATATGAGTGGATATTTAATAATTGTAGAAATAGATAAAGATATAGATGATATTGTGTGGTAAACTATATACAAAGGAGTGGCTTATGTTTAATTTTAATTTTGATAGAAAAGCAATTATAATAGTTATTGCAATAATGTTAGTTGCTTGGGTTATTTCAGCAGGCGCAGATGGAATTTTAGGAATACTTCTATCTTTACCAGGAGTAATAATTGCAATGACGTTTCACGAATATGCACATGCACTAGCAGCATATAAGCTTGGGGATGATACTCCAAAAATACAAGGAAGACTTAACTTAAACCCAATTAATCACATAGATCCAATTGGTTTAGTACTTCTTGTAGTTGCAGGATTTGGTTGGGGAAAACCTGTTCAAATTGATTCAAGAAATTTTGATGGAAAATATTCTCTTTCAAAAGCAGAAGCAATAGTAGCAGCTGCAGGACCAATAATGAATTTTGTATTAGCCTTTGTATTTTCAATATTGTATTATATTTTATTTGTTGCAACAGATATATTAAGCGGTTTAAGTGCAAATACACTTTCAATTTTATATACTATAATGATACAAATTATTCTTATAAACATAGGCTTAGGAGTATTTAATTTAATACCATTGCCACCATTAGATGGTTCAAAAGTATTAATGCACTTTTTGGGATATAATGCAAAACAATGGTTTTATAGAAACGAAAAAATATTTTATATAGCATTTTTATTATTATGGGTAACAGGTTTGCTTTCAAGCCTATTATCACCAATATTTTCAGGAGTATTCTCAGGAATAACTTGGCTAGCATATAAAATAGTATCAATATTTATATAATAGAAGTGAGAAGTGGGATGTGAGAAGTGAGATTTGTGTTCCAGGCTTTTGAAGAATATAACAAAAAGTCACACTTCACACTTCGCACCTCTCACATCAATAGTTTTAATAAAGATGAAAAATAAAAATTAACTATATTTAATGGGAGCGGAAATGAAAGATATAGTAGTACTAGGAATAGAATCAAGCTGTGATGAAACATCAGTATCAGTAGTAATAAATGGTAGAAAAGTTCTATCAAACATAATAAATTCACAAATAGACATACATACGCTTTACGGTGGAGTTGTACCAGAAATTGCATCAAGATGCCACACAGAGGTAATAAACCAAGTGACAAAAGAAGCACTAAAAAAAGCTGGTAAAACTTTTAAAGATATAGACGTAATATCGTGTACATATGGACCAGGGCTAGTTGGAGCACTACTAGTTGGAGTATCTTATGCAAAGGGTTTAGCATATGCATTAAATAAACCATTAGTAGGAGTAAACCACATAGAAGGACACATTGCAGCAAACTATATAACATACGAAAATCTTAAGCCTCCATTTCTATGTTTAATAATATCAGGAGGGCATACACATTTAGTACATGTTAAAGACTACTGTGATTTTGAAATAATAGGAAAAACAAGAGACGATGCAATTGGAGAGGCATTTGATAAAGTCGCAAGAGTAGTGGGCTTGGGATACCCAGGAGGGCCAAAAGTAGACAAGCTTGCAAAAGAAGGAACACCCTCAATAGACTTACCAAAAGCAAATATAGAAAACTTGGACTTTAGCTTTAGTGGAATAAAAACAGCAGTTATAAACTTAAACCACAAAAATCCAGAAATAAACAAAGCAGATCTTTGTGCAAGTTTTGAAAAAGTTGCAACTGAAATGCTTACACATAATACTATAAATGCAATAAAACAAATAAACAAAAATAATGAACAAAAAATAGATAAAGTAGTACTTGCAGGAGGAGTATCAGCAAACTCATACATTAGGGAACAATTCGAAAAAATAGGAAAAAAAGAAAAACTAGATATATATTTCCCAGAACTAAGCTTATGTACAGACAATGCAGCAATGATAGCATCAGCAGGATACTACAACTATATCTCAGGAAAAATATCGGACTTAAAACTAAACGCAATACCAAACCTAAAAATTGGATATTAGACATAAAATTTATTGATGGAAGTAGTCCAACGCAGGGGTTCGCTCACCCCCGACGAGATTGGACGAATGGCGAAAGAATAAGGAGAGAATGTATGGCAATATATGCAATTTCAGACCTACATTTGTCATTTGGCGAAAACAAACCAATGAACATATTTGGTGAAAACTGGACAAATCATGAAAAAAAAATAAAAAAAGACTGGCAAGAAAAAATAAAAGAAAACGACTGGGTATTAATGCCAGGAGATTTCTCATGGGCAATGTATTTAGAAGACACATATAAAGACTTTGAATACTTAAACAGCCTACCAGGGAAAAAAATATTACTAAAGGGAAACCATGATTACTGGTGGACAACTCTTGCTAAAATGAGAGCATATTTAAAAGAAAACAACTTCGAAAATATAGACTTTTTGTATAACAATAGTTATCTTTGTGAAAACAAGATAATAGTAGGAACAAGAGGATGGTCAGAACAAGAAGAAAAACCAGAAAAAATAATAAAAAGGGAAAACTTAAGACTAGAAATGTCTTTAAAAAATGGTGTAGAACAATATGGAAAAGACAAAGAAATAATAGTATGTATGCATTATCCACCACTTAATAGTTTTGAAAAACTAGAATTAAACTTTATAGAAACAATGAAAAAATATAATGTAAAAAAGTGTATATACGGACATATACATGGTTCAGATGCACATAAAGAAGCATTTAACCGGAGAATACAAAGGAATAGAAATAAAACTAGTAAGTTGTGATTATACAGATTTTAAATTAGTAGAAATATAAAATGTACCAAGAAAGTGAGTAATAGCGTGAATTACGAAAATGATAAAACTAAAATGAAAGTTGCTTTTTATACTTTACGGTTGTAAGGTAAATCAATACGAAACAAATGCCATGACCCAAAAATTTATAGAAGCGGGATATGGCATTGTAAATTTTGAGGAAAAAGCGGATATATATATAATAAATACTTGTACTGTAACAAATATTGCAGATAGAAAATCAAGACAAATGCTAAGAAGAGCGAAGCAAATAAACCCAGAAGCAATAATTGTTGCTGTTCGGTTGCTATGCTCAAACTCATAAGGAGCAAATGGCAAAAATAGAGGAAATTGACTTAGTTTTAGGAAACAATGAAAAAAATAACATAGTAAATATTGCAGAAGAATATTATAATGGAAAAAATAAAACAAAAGCACAGGTAACAGATATAGATAAGCAAAAAGAATTTTTAGACTTTGGAACAGTTACATATACAGAAAAAACAAGAGCATCAATAAAAGTACAAGATGGATGTAATAACTTTTGCTCATATTGCTTAATCCCATATGCAAGAGGTAGAGTAAGAAGTAGAAAAAGAGAAAGCATCTTAGAAGAAATAGAACAAATTGCTCAAAAAGGAATAAAAGAAGTGGTAATTACAGGAATACATATTGCATCATATGGAAAAGACTTTGAAGAAAAATATGAGTTAATAGATTTATTAGAAGATATTAACAAAATAGATGGAATAAGAAGAATTAGACTAGGTTCATTAGAACCAAACATTATAACAGAAGAATTTGTAAATAGATTATCTAAACTAGAAAAAATATGTAATCATTTTCATTTATCACTTCAAAGCGGATGTAACGAAACTCTAAAAAGAATGAATAGAAAATATACTGTAGAACAAATTGAAGATAGTGTAAATTTACTTAGAAAAAAATTTGATAATGTAGGGCTAACAGCAGATATAATAGTTGGTTTTCCAGGAGAAACAGAAAAAGAATTTGAAAGTACATACAATTTTTTGGAAAAAATAAAGCTTACAAAAATGCATGTATTTAAATATTCGCCAAGAGAAGGAACAAGAGCAGCAGTAATGCCTAGCCAAATAGATGGCAATATAAAAGAACAAAGAAGCCAAAAATTAATTGAACTATCGAATAAAAATGAAGAAGAATTTTTAAAAGCCCAAATAGGAAAAGATTTAGAAGTTTTATTTGAAGAACAAGAAGGAGAGTATTGGAAAGGCCATACTAGCAATTATTTGGTGGTGAAAAAAGAAGGGAAAAATTTAGACAATATATTGAAAACAGTAAACATTATTGACCAAAAAGAAATGCAACTTATATCATAATAACATAAATTCTACTATGTAATAAAACTGTAACATAAATGTAACACATTAGCAATTGATTTTTTCTAGATTATGGTATATAAATATATAAGATTAAAAATGGATATCGGGAAACAAAAGAAAAAGGATATCATAAATGGGAGGAATATATATGGAAGAGAACAAAGTATATGGAAAAGTAGGCTTCGATGGAGAAACAAAGGAAAGTATTGGAACACAATATGAAAGTAAATTTAAAGTAGCTGGAAGTGAAAATGCTAGCAGCTTACCTGCAAAACCATCATTCTTTACAAAATTAAAAAATGTATTATTCTATGAAATAAAAGTAGAATTAACACCATATGAACAAAAAATTGAAGATGAAATTAACGACTTTTTACACCAAGAAGTAACTTGGCAAGGTTTCAAAAACTTCTTATTCCAAGAAGTGGAAATAACACACAAAGGAAAAAGAATATTATAATAAAAAATCTAAAAGAACACTTGAAAAGTGTTCTTTTTTGATATACAATAGCACCATAAAAAATAGATACATTTGTATCAAAAAGGAGGAATTTAATATGTCAGTTAAGTTAGGAATTAACGGATTTGGAAGAATTGGAAATTTAGCATTCCAAGCAGCTTTAGAGAGAGGAGAGGTAGAAGTTTTAGCAATAAACGATCCTTTTATAACAGCAGATTATATGGCATATATGATAAAATATGATACAGTACATGGAAGATTTAATGGAGAAGTAAGAGCAGAAGAAGGAAAACTAATAGTAAACGGAAAAGAAATAAAAGTATTTAATGAAATGGATCCACACAATATTCCATGGGGAAAAGAAGGAGTAGAATATGTACTAGAATGTTCAGGAGTATTCACAACACTAGAAAAAGCACAAGCACATATTGATGCAGGAGCAAAACAAGTTGTAATTAGTGCTCCATCAAAAGATGCACCAATGTTTGTTATGGGTGTAAACCAAGACAAATACGAACCAAGTATGAATATAGTATCAAATGCATCTTGCACAACAAAC
>JBJFFF010000175.1:0-5505 GCA_051891455.1 Clostridia bacterium
AGAAGGAATTAGTAATGGTCAGGCAGTAGTATTAAGAGGTGAGGGGGACCCAGGAATAAATGGTGGACCTAGAGGAGACCTTTACATTTCTGTAACAGTAAGAAACCATAAAATATTTACAAGACAAGGTGATAATGTACTTTGCGAAGTACCAATTACTTATACACAAGCAGTATTAGGAGCGGAATTAGAAATACCAATGGTAGATGGTACAGTAGAAAAATATAAAATCCCAGAAGGAACGGCTTCAGGAACTAAGTTTACAATAAGAAATAAAGGATTTAAATCTGTAAACGGAAGCTGGAGAGGAGACTTTGTATTTACAGTAACAGTACAAATACCAAAAAAATTAACATCAGAACAAAGGGAACTACTATTAAAATTAGCCAAGACAATGAATGAACAACCACCAGTCAAAAAAAGAGGAATATTTGGATAAAAATAAAAAGCAATAGAAAAATTTAAAAATCTATTGCTTTTTTGATATAAAAACATATATAATATATTACATAAGGTTACAAGGAGGAAGACTGATGAAAAAATACTTTGGAACAGACGGAATTAGAAGAATTGCTAATACTGAACTTACCCCAGAATTAGTATATAAAGTTGCAAAAGCAGGTGCTTATGCACTATCAAAACATACAAATAAAACACCAACAATATTAATTGGAAGAGATACTAGGCTTTCTGGTACTTTAATAGAAAGTGCTATGACAGCAGGATTTTTAAGTTATGGAGCAAATGTAAAACAACTAGGAGTTATACCTACACCAGGTGTAGCATATTTAACCAAAAGATTAAAAGCAGATGCAAGTGTTGTTATATCAGCATCACATAACACATACGACTTTAATGGTATTAAATACTTTAGTAATAAAGGTATGAAAATACCAGATGAAATAGAAGAAGAAATTGAAGAAATTATGGATAGTGGAAGACTAGATGAATTAACAGCACACTCAGATAAAATAGGTGTTGCAGAGGATAGACAAGACTTAATTGAAGAATATGTATTTTTCTTTAGAAAAATATTTGAAGAAAACTTAGAAAATTTCGATAAAGAGAATTTTATAGTGGGACTAGATGTTGCAAATGGAGCAACTTATAAAGTAGCAGAACAAGTCTTTAAAAAATTAAACATTAACTATGAAATAATTAATAATGAACCAAATGGAATTAATATTAATGACAATTGCGGTTCAACACACATAGAAAATCTTAAAAAATTAGTAATTCAAAAACATTTAAACCTAGGAATTGCCTATGATGGAGACGGAGATAGATGCCTAGCTGTTGATGAAAATGGTAACGAGATTGATGGGGATATGATTCTTGCAATATTTGCAAACTACCTAAAAGAAAAAAGAAAACTAAAAAAAGATACAGTAGTTGCAACTATTATGAGTAATTTAGGATTAAAGAAGTTTGCTCAAAATAACAACTTAAACTTTGAAGAAACAAAAGTTGGAGATAGATATGTTCTAGAAAGAATGTTAAAAGAAGGATATAATTTAGGAGGAGAACAATCTGGTCACATAATATTATTAGACTACAACCCAACTGGAGATGGAATATTAACATCATTAATGCTAATACAAATAATGTTAGAAAAACAAGCAAAACTATCTGAACTTTGTAAAGTTATAAAAAAATATCCTCAAGTATTAATAAATGTAAAAGTAAATAATGATAAAAAGAAAAACTGTGAAACAGATGAAGAAATACAAGGCGAAGTGAAAAAACTACAAGAAGAATTTAAAGACAATGGAAGAGTGCTTGTTAGAGCATCAGGAACAGAACCAATTATAAGAGTTATGATTGAGGGAGAAAATCAAACAGACATTGAAGAAAAAGCACAAAAATTAGCGAATTTAATTAAAATTAAATTAAATTAAAAAACAAAAGAAGGGGGAATAAAAATGTTTCTATTAAATACAATTCAACCATTAACAGTATTACTATTATTAACAGCAACAATACTATTGATTTTCCTTGGAAAGGAAATAAAAAAACCTGCAATTCCAGCAATAGCACTAGTAGCATTTTTAATAATATTAGTAATCCATGCAGTACAATTATGTTTGCCAAGTTATGCAGAATACTATGTAACAATTAGATATTGCATAGCATTTGAATTATGCATGGTATTTGTAACATTCTTTTCATATTTATGGATTGACGACATTGCAAGCAAATTCTACAAAAAGAAAAGTGTTGATAACAGTTTAGACTGGTTTTGGAAACAAATCTAAATAATAAAAAACAAAAGGGCGCAAGATAAAAACTCTGCGCCCATTGTAATATAAAAGAAGGGGAATTATATGAAAGATACAATTATAATAGTAGAAGGACCACAAGGAGTTGGAAAAACAACGTTTACAAATTATTTAAGAGAAAAAATTGCAGCATCAGATCTTTATAGACTTACTGGAATTAAAGACAAAACCGAAACTGGTTATCCCAAAATAAAAAGGAAATACTTAAAATTACTAGAGTATGTAGAAAACTGCGAAGATGTAAATATGATTTTTGATAGAACATTTTTTTCAGAAGAAGTATACAGTAGACTAGGCTTTAAATCTTACTCTTTTCATGAACTTTATGAAGAACTATTAAAAAAACTTGATAATTTAAGTTTTGATATTTATTTTGTAGTTTTATATTTAAAGGATACTAGTGAATATGAAAAAAGAATACAAAGAGACAAAGGAGTATATCAAAAATTCTCAGTTGAAAGTAGTATAAGACAACAAGAAGAATACCTAAAATTAGCAGATGAAGTTGAAAAACAAACTAAAAATATAAAAGTAATAAGGTTTAATACGGATAATAATAGAGCATACAAAGAAAACATAGATAAACAATTTGGGTATTTATTTAAATAATTCAGGAGATAAGTATGAAACTTCGGCTTTTTTGGAGGTAGTTTTAATCCCCCATCATATATACATATTAATTTAGCGAAAATTTTAATAAAAGAATATAATTTAGATAAAATATTTTTTGTTCCAGTTGGAAACTATTATGAAAAAAATGGCCTAATAGATGCATATCATAGATATAATATGCTTAAACTAGCAATAGAGGGCAACAAACAACTAGAAATAGAAAAAATTGGGATAGAATCTAAAATAAAGTTATATGCCTCAGATACATTTAAACTAATAAAAGAAAAATATAACAAAGACGACATATTTTTTATTATGGGTTCTGATAACTTTAGAAAAATGCCAACATGGAAAAACTATGAAGATTTAATAACAAACTATAATATAATTGTTATAGAAAGAGAACGAAAAAAAATAAGAAATGAAAATCCAAAAAACATAATTGAATTCATACCAGAAAAACTAGCATCCGCAGACTCTACTAAAATTAGAGAAATGATAAAAAACAATAGAAATACCCAAGAATATTTAAATCCAAAAGTTTATGAATACATAAAAAAAAATAATTTATATGTATTTTAAAATAATAAACCCCGACGAGATTTGGCGGACTTAAGATGTAAAAAATAAAACCCCAGAGAAACTGGGGTTAAAATTCTTATATAAACAAATTCAAAAAACTTAAAGACAACGAAATCAAAAATGACTTTATAGAAATTTTAATGCTCTTCTTAAACATAGTTTGAGCAGCTAAAAGTCTACGTTCTTTAAGCTCAACTAAAGAGGTACATTCTTCAATATTGTTTTCTTCTTCAATATTGATATCTTCTTTAGTAGAAGACATTTCATCAGTACCTTCGAAATTAATTTCTTCTGTAATTAAATTATCTAAATTTTCCTTGTTTTCAAAAGTTAATTTATAATTACTAACTTCTTCAAATGTTTCGTGTTCTAAGGTTTGATTCATATTATTCACACCCTTAAATCTTTAGTATATGTAGATTTCAATTGCATTATAACATTACGTAAAATAAAATGCAAATAAATTTAGAAAAAAGTTGAAAAAAATAGAAAAACACAAGATTATGTAAACACATAGAAAATACTGCAATCGAAAAAAATATTAAAAAGTTTGTCCAAAAAAAATAATACCAAAAAAAGGAAAATTTTAAAAAAACTCTTTACAAAATCAAGCTTCCGTAATATAATATTGTTGCTAAAAAAATAGAAGGGGGCATATTAATATGCGAAATTTAAAATTAAAAATCATTTTTCTAGTAGGAATATTTTCACTAATATTATTACTAGGGCTACCTGTAAATGCAGCAAATGAGAACATGCAATTAGTAAAACAGACAGAAACAGATTATTTAATTTACATAAACGGAAATTTAGATTCTTCATTTGAATTTGCATTTTCAGACGACAACACTGCAGATAAAGAAACATTAACATATTTATCAGCAGCAACAGATTCAGCTGAAGGAGGGAACTACATAGCATACATCAATTCATACACAACAGAAAATAAATATATGTGGGCAAAAGATGCAGAAGGAACATATTTTGTAGAAGGTGTTGAATTAGATTTAAGCAAAGCAATTCCAACAGAAGAATTAACTGCAATCCAAAATGTAACAAAGAAAATAGCCGTAGACACAGAACAAGTCCAAGTAGAAGAAAAAACAATAGATGGAAACCAAGTAACAGTTACAACAGGAAAAGTTGTATTTGAAAATGAAGGTAACTATGAATATCAAATAGTTAAATTACCAAGCGTGGCAGAATATAATGAATTAATGGATTTAGCAGAAAGAATCTCTAAAATTAACAGCACAACAGACATGTATACAAAATTAGGATTATATACAAAATTCAACAACCTATATAACGAACTATCATCAGCACTTCTTGAAGAAAAATGGATAGATGTTCAAAACCAAGAAATCCTTCAACCAGAAGATACAGAAAATGGTGATAAATATGTACTTTGGATTAGAGAAGGAAACACTATTGATGCACAATTTTTAACTTCAAAATATGTAGAAGAAAAAGTTACAGAAGAAATCACAGTAAAACTACCTGTAACAGGCGATAACAACACACTACTAATTGTACTTGGAATACTTGTAGTTGCAATCATAGTAGTAAGTATTAGAATAAAAAGCCTTAAAAAAGAAAATAAGTAGGCGGGGATTATATTGAATAAATTAAATATTTATAGAGCCTTAAGAATTGTGTTGATTATTGTGGCAATTGTTGTTGCAGTATTTGTTGTAAGGAAATTTTACAGTGAAAGCAAAATGAAACATTTAGCAAATGACGTACTTGAACAAATAAAAACAACAACTGAAAATTCGGAAACCGGCGAAACAATTCAAACAATTGATGCAGAAATGGGAGGATATAAAGTAGTTGGAATAATTAAAATTCCAAAAATCGACTTGGAATATCCTATTTTAGAAAAAACAAATAAAGAATCTCTAAACATTTCTATAACAAAATTTTGGGGGAACGAAATAAATGAAATAGGAAATGTTACATTAGCAGGACACAACAATTTTAGCCGGAGTAATGTTTGGAAGAATAAAAAAACTAGAAGTAGGAGATATCA
>JBJFFF010000176.1:0-5497 GCA_051891455.1 Clostridia bacterium
ATTTAGCATTATGTCTGTGTCGTTATCTATAAAAGACCTTAATGCTAGTCCATATTGTTTTTTTAATCTGTCTGCTTCTTCCTCAGATATGTTAAATACCATTGCAATGTCGCTTGTTATTGTATCTCCACCTAGTGGAATTGTATTTGTATAGATTATTGATTCCTCATTAAATACTCCTATGTCTGTATTTCCTGCACCAATGTCTAATATCATTACATTATCTTTAAGCTCATTTTTATCTAGAATTAATTTTCTTTCTGCTAGAACATTTGGTATTATGCCATCTATTTCAATATTTACTTTTTTAAATATATTAGTTAGCTTTCTTACATATTCTTTATCTGCTAAAACAACTTGTCCTTTTACTGTGAAAGATGAACTAAGCATTCCCACTGGATCTTCAACTATTCTGCCATTATCTAATGCAAATTCACTTACTACCATGTCTATTACCACTTTATCCTCAGGGATGTCTATATCTTTTAGTTGAGTAATTGCGGAATTAACATCTTTGCTTGATATTCCTGCGAATTTATCCTTAGGCTCTTTTACTATACTGTTTTGAACTATAGTAACATATTTTCCTAATATTGTTACATATGCTGAATTTATGCTTAAATTTGCTACTTGTTCCACCTCAGCAATTGTTTTTGCTATTGCAGAAGCAACTTCTTCTTCATCTGTGATCTTTGATTTTTTCATTCCAAAGCACTTACATTCTGCTGTTGCAATAATCTCAACTTGGTTGAAATTATTGACTTCTCCTATAACTGTGCTAACTTTGGAGGTTCCAATATCAATACCTACAATAACATCACCGATAGCCAAATTTATTCCTCCGTTTTACATTTTTCTACTTGGCTATTATAATATTAAATTTTTAGAAAAAAGTCAATAGTTTAAGTTACATTTTCGTAATATTTTTGTAATAATTTTGTAATATTATTTTTATATATTAAATGCAATTATCCCTAATATAAATCCCAAAATATTACCAGCAAAGCCCATTCTGCCTTTATATATTTTATTTGATTCTGGAATTAACTCTCCAGAAACAATATATAGCATAGCACCAGCTGCAAAAGCTAAACATATGCCTATCATTCCAGTCGAAATATTTCCTACTAATGCTCCAAAAAATGCTCCAATTCCTGTAGTTACTCCAGATAAAAAAGTGTATATTAAAGCTTTGAATTTAGACATTCCTCCAGATCTCATTGGAACAGACATAGATATTCCTTCTGGTATATCATGTAATAAAATTGCAATAGCTAGAGAATATCCAAGTTTTAAAGATGCCTCAAATCCTGAGCCTATTGCCAGTCCTTCTGGGAAATTATGAAGTGCTAAACCAATTCCAACAATAATTCCTGTTTTCAGCAAGGAACTTTTATTTTTAAAATTCAATTTTTTTATTGTGCTATCACAAATAAACATTACAAAAATTCCAAATATAATTCCAACAAGTGTAATTACAATATTTGTTAATTCTAAACTCTCCGGAATTAAATCAAAGCAAATAATTGCCATCATTAAACCTGCTGCAAATTCTAGTATAAAACTTAAAAATCTATTAGATGTGTTCTTAAAAGTTACACCAATTATTCCTCCTATTGTTGTGCCAAAAGTTCCAAAAAATAATCCAAGTAATGTTGTTTTTAATAAATAGTTCAAAACCATACCCCCATATATTTTTTATTATTTATATATGTGGGTTTTGGAATTTTATTACCTCAGAATAAATTATATAATCATAAAAATATATAGAACATTTTTTTTATAAATTATCAGTATTTACTTGATTTTAAGACAAATATACTGTAAAATATTGCCAACCTAACGCTAAGAAAGGCCAGCCCTTTCTTAAGGGCGGAGAGGAGGTTCGTATGTTGAATGCCAACGATGTGATTCTTCATTTGCTTGATATGGTAATTGCCGAAAAGGAGAAAAACTTTATGTTGCAACAGCAACAAAAGCCAGAGCAAATAAAAGATGAAAAAACGAACGAAGACTAATTGTATGCAATACATAGTCGCGGGGTAGAGAGTTGCGCTCTACTCTGTTTTTTTGCATAAAAAAAGATGTGTAGTTGCGATACACACCTGTTCATATGTTTGAACACCAACGATTTTACAAACACATTTATTTTGTAAATAAATACTAACACATTATTTTGGATTTGTCAAATAATTTTTCAAATCTTGTGTATTTTTTATTTTGTTAAGATATATTTTCTATTCTTCCCCACCTTTTAATCTTTCTGCTCTATCTGCTGCAATTAAGCTGTCTATCATTTCATCTAAGTTTCCATTTAAGAAGTTTTCCATTTGATAAATGCTTAACCCTATTCTATGGTCTGTTATTCTTCCTTGAGGATAATTATATGTTCTTATTTTCTCGCTTCTATCTCCAGTTCCTACTTGGCTTTTTCTTTCATTTGCAAGTTCTGCGTCTCTTTTTTCTTTTTCTATATTGTATAATCTTGATTTCAAAAGTCTCATTGCATATTCTCTATTTTGTGTTTGAGATCTTTCGGTTTGGCATTCTGCAATAACTCCTGTTGGTACGTGTATTAATCTTACTGCTGATGATGTTTTATTTACGTGTTGTCCTCCTGCTCCTGATGCTCTATATACCTCCATTTTTATATCTGCTGGATTTATCTCAATTTCAACATCTTCTACAACTGGTAATACTGCAACTGTTGCTGTTGATGTATGGATTCTACCACTACTTTCTGTGTCTGGAACTCTTTGTACTCTGTGAACTCCACTTTCAAATTTTAGTCTACTGTATACACCTTTTCCAGTAACCATAAATGTTACTTCTTTGTATCCACCTAAACCAGTTTCATTTTCATTTAATATATCAATTTTCCAGTGTTTTGTTTCAGCATACATATTATACATTCTAAATAAAGTTCCTGCAAATAATGCTGCCTCTTCTCCCCCTGCTCCTGCTCTTATTTCACAAATAATATTTTTATCATCATCTGGATCTTTTGGAATTAATAATATTTTTAATTCTTCCTCTATTTGAGGTATTTTTTCCCTTAATTCGTCTATTTCCATTTCAGCAAGTTCTTTTAAGTCTTTATCATCTAACATTTGTTTTGCTTCTTCTAAGTCTGACTTTGCTTTTTTATATTCTCTATATTTTTCTACCACATCTACTAGGGTTGCATGTTCCTTCATTAAATTTTTCCATTCATCCTGCCTTGCAATAACCTCTGGATCACTAATTTTTTTATTTAATTCTTCATACCTTTCTTCTACTGCCTCTAATTTTTGAAACATAAAATTCTTCTCCTTACACTTTTTTGATTTTTATATTATACAATAATTTTATTGTTTATTCAATACTGGAAATAATAAATTGTAGTTTGGAAGTGAGCAGTGGGAGGTGGGAAGTGTGATTGGTAAGGGAAAATCTTCCAAGAAATCACCCAAAAATCGCACCTCGCACTTCTCACTTCGCACTTCGGTTTATAATTCTATATAATTAAAATTTAAATTTAATTTCTCCATTATTTCTTTTTCTCTATTTGAGCATGTAAAAATAATTATTTGATTTTCTTTAAAATTATCATTTAAATAAGATAAAATATTTTCCAAACGTTCTTCATCATAATATGCAAATGCCTCATCTAATATTATTGGCAAATTTTCTCTTGAAATTTCATTTGCAATTGCAAGTCTTAGGGCTAAATATAATTGGTCTATGGTTCCTACACTTAAAAGGCTAGCATTTACGTAATTTCCGTTTTCTGTTTCTACAATTAGTCCTTCATCTTCATTAAAAATAATATTTTTATATTTTTTTCCAATTACTCCTTTAGTATTTTTTAATAAATTCTCCGTAAATTTTGGAGTTATATTATTTTTCATTTTATTATATGATTTTTCTAAAATGTTTTTTGCAAGTTCAATTGCTTGTCCTAATTTTAAAATTTCTTCTTCTTCATTTTTTATATTTTCTAATTGTTCTTCCAAATTTATTTTTTCTTCTATATCTTTATTAATATTTTTTTCTGATATTTCTAATGTGTATTTCTCAAATTTTAAATTATTATATTTTTCTTCAGTATCCTTTATTTCTTCTTCTATTATTTTTAAATCTTTTTTTAATATTTCTGAAATAATATTTTCATCAATAATATTTTTATATTTATTTAATATTAATTCTTTTTGTTCTTCATTTTCTTTTTCTATATTTTTATTTAAATTATTAATATCATTTTCTAAATCTAATATTATTTTATTTATTGTATTTTTTTCATTGTTTAATTCCATTATTTCTTTATTATTTAATTTATTTTTTATATTTAAAAATAAATTAATTAAAAAATAAATTAAAGAAATTCCCAAAAAAATTAATTTAATATTTAAATTTATTTTTAATAAAAATATTACTATATTTAAAATAAATAATATTATAAAAATAATTAATAATTTTTTATTTGTTTTTTTATTTTCTTTTTTATTTTTATTAATATCATTTTCTTTTTTATTTATTTTATTTTTATTTTCATTAATTAAATTATTTTTTATATTTATTTCTTCTTTGGCAAATTTATTTTTTTCTTTTATTTTTTTTACTTCTTTTAATAAATTATTTTTATTTTCTAAATTATTTATTTCATTATTAATATTATTTTTTTGATGATTTATTTCTATTTTATTGTTTTCATTATATTCTATTTCTTTTAATTTTCGGTTTAATTTTTCTTGTTTTTCTTTTACTTTATTTAATGGTCTATCTACTGTTCTATCTGTTCCTACTTCTTCTATGTATTTTTTATTTAATTTATCTATGGTTTTTTTATAAGAAACATTATCCTCACCAGTGCTTACTATATTAGATATTTTTTGGATTATATTTCTTCTATCAGCAGGATTTAAAATAATTTCTTTTTGTTCTGAAAGTACAGAAGAATTAAATGTATTTTCATCCACATTTGTTTGTTCAAAAAAGAATTCATTTCCTTTATTTTTATCTATATTAAAACTTTTTGAAATATCCTCATAATTTTTGTTATATATTTTTGGATTTTTTTTATTAAATTCTCTATATACTTCAAACTCTTCTCCATTATTTAAAGTATAAATTAATTTTCCAGAATAATCTTCACCATTCCAAGGTTTATATTTTTCGAAATCAGAAATATCTTTCCCATTTTTATTTTTAGAAGCACCATAAAACATAGCCTCTAAAAATTTTAAAGTAGTGGTCTTTCCTTGTTCATTTTTTCCATAAATAATATTTATATTTTTATTTAAATTAATTTCTTTATTTTTAATTTTACCAAATCCATTTATTTTTAGAAAATTAATGTTCAAAATAAACCTCCTTTTAAAATTAATTAGATAAATTGTAATTTGTAGAAGTGTGAAGTGGGAGGTGCGAAGTGGGAAGATAAAGTAAAGCCTGCAAAGCCCCACCATAAATGCCCACCTCACACCGCACACATCCCACCTCTATTAAATTCACATAT
>JBJFFF010000177.1:0-5488 GCA_051891455.1 Clostridia bacterium
AAAACGTAAAATTTACTTTTATGTAATCTTTCCTTTTCATTTTCCAATGAACTTTCTTTTTCTATTATATGTCCACATTTTTCTTTTTTTATAAAATTTTTTAATACTTCCAAATCAGTTATTCTGAAAAAATTCTCACAGATTGTATAATCTGGCTTATCTGGTGTTAAATAAATCTGTGCAATTTTATCTTTAGGCCAACCGTCGAAAAAGGCGGATAATGTTTTGCCATTATTTTGTGTGTCAGAAAATGGGTTATGTGCTATTACCAATACTCTCGGATATTCCACTAATATTTCCCCCAAACTGTTCTATTTACTATATCTGTATAACTTTGTATTAATTTTACAACTTTAACAGAAACATTTGTGTCTGCATAGTCTTCTGCAATTACTACTTCTTCATTATTGTCTCTCATTGAGACTGCTAATTCTAATGCTTGTTCTACTGTCTTATCTGTAATTCCTCCAATTACTACTGTTCCTTTATCCAAAACCTCTGGTCTTTCTGTTGATGTTCTAATTAATACGCCTGCAAATCCAAGCATTGCACTTTCTTCTGATAATGTTCCACTATCTGACAAAACACAATAAGCATTTTTTTGTAATTTATTATAATCCATAAATCCAAATGGTTTTAAATTCTGAACTAATGGATGGAATTTAAAGTTTCTTTTATCTATAAACTTTTGACTTCTTGGATGTGTTGAATATATAACTGGCATTTGATATTTTTCTGCTATATGGTTTACTGCGTTCATTAACGACATAAAGTTTTCTTCATTGTCTATGTTTTCTTCCCTATGAGCTGATAATAGTATATATCTATTTTTTTCTAGATGCAATCTTTCAAGAACATCACTTTTTTCTATCTGTTCTTCATGGTCTCTTAGAACTTCTCTCATTGGCGAACCTGTTACAAATATTGTTTTTCCATCAATTCCTTCTGATAATAAATATCTTCTTGAATGTTCTGTATATGGTAAATTTATATCTGATATATGATCTACTATTTTTCTATTAATCATTTCAGATACGTTCCAATCCCAACATCTATTCCCCGCTTCCATATGGAATATTGGTATTTTTAGCCTTTTAGCAGAAATTGCAGATAATGCAGAATTTGTGTCCCCTAAAAGCAATACTGCATCTGGTTTTTCTTTTTGCATTATTTCGTAAGATTTAGCAATTATGTTTCCCATTGTTTCTCCCAAGTCTTTTCCTGCACTATCTAAATAATAGTTTGGTTCTCTTAAACCTAAATCTTCAAAAAACACTTGATTTAATGTATAATCCCAATTTTGACCTGTATGTACTAAAATTTGATTAAAATATTTGTCTGCACATTTTATTACAGCAGATAATCTTATAATTTCTGGTCTTGTTCCTATTATTGTCATTAATTTTAACTTTTCCATTTTATACCTCCATATAATATGTGTCTGGTTTTTCTGGATTAAAAATTTCATTTGCCCACATTATAGTTACCATATCTGTATTTCCTGTATTTTCAATATTATGAGTATATCCACATGGTATATCTATAACTTCTATTTTTTCTCCACTTACTTTATATTCTATAACTTCACTTGAATTTATCTTTCTAAATCTTATAACACCTTCACCAGAAACTACAACAAATTTTTCATTTTTTGTATGGTGCCAATGATTTCCCTTTACAATTCCTGGTTTAGAAATATTTACAGAAACTTGTCCTCTTTCTTCTGTTTTAAAAATTTCAGTAAAAGAGCCTCTATTATCAATATTCATCTTTACTTGGTATCCAAATTCATTTTCTGGTAAATAACTTAAATATGTACTATATAATTTTTTCTCAAATTCATTTTTCATATTTGGTATTTGTAAATTTTCTCTTGATTTCTTAAATTTTAAAATAAGTTCTGCAATTTCGCCTAATGTAACCGTGTGTGTAACTGGAATGTATCCATAGCCATCTTTTATACTTGCATTACCGTCCATTGCATTTATTAATTCGTTTAAAACATCATCTATATATGCTAAGTTTAAAACTACATTTGGATCATTTACTTTTATTTCTAAACCTTTTGCTATGTTATTACAAAAGGTTGCAACTACACTATTGTAATTTGGTCTACACCATTTTCCAAATAAATTTGTAAGCCTATACACATATACTTTTGCACCAGTTTCTTTAGCATAAGAAAGCATTAAATCTTCCCCAGCCTTTTTAGACTTACCATATGGGTTGTCTAACTTTGCTTGAATTGATGAAGTTATTAATATTGGGCATTTATTATTATGTTTTTTTAATTTTTCTAATAGAACAGATGTAAATCCGAAGTTTCCTTTCATAAAATCTTCTTCTTTTTCTGGTCGATTTACTCCTGCCAAATGGAATACAAATTCACAATTTTTAGTGTATTCATCTAACTCTTCATCAGTAGTTTCTATATCACATTCATATATTTCATTATAATTTCTATTTTTTAGTTCTGCTACTAGGTTTTTACCAACAAATCCTTTGGCTCCAGTTACTAAAATTTTCATAATACCAATCCTTTATTTTTTCCAATTTTTCAACTCTTCTTTTATATAATCTAGTTGTAATAATTTTTCTTTCACTTGTTCTACATTTAAAAGTTCTGTATTATTCGAATTAAATTCTGTAAGTTTATTTCTCTCCTCATTGCCTTCAACAAAATATTTATCATAATTTAAATCTCTTTTATCACAAGGTACTCTATAGAAATTTCCCATATCAATTGCATGTGCACATTCCTCATTTGTAAGCAATGTTTCATACATTTTTTCTCCATGTCTTATTCCTATTATTCTTGTTTCTTCTTTTTCTGCACCAAATAATTCTTTTACTGCTTGTGCTAATACTCCTATTGTACATGCAGGCGCTTTTTGTACCATTATATCTCCTGAGTTTGCATTTTTAAAAGCAAATACAACTAGTTCTACTGCTTCTTCTAAGCTCATTATAAATCTTGTCATTTTTGGTTCTGTAATAGTTAGTGGTTTTCCTGCTTTTATTTGTTCTATAAATAATGGTATAACAGAACCTCTAGAACACATTACATTTCCATACCTTGTAGCACATATAGTTGTTTTTTCTGGATTTACTGTTCTAGACTTTGCAACTACCACTTTTTCCATCATTGCTTTAGATGT
Organism: Clostridia bacterium; assembly: GCA_051891455.1. Lineage (GTDB taxonomy): Bacteria > Bacillota > Clostridia > TANB77 > CAG-508 > UMGS1933. The sequence goes on from JBJFFF010000177.1 coordinate 3,159, forward strand.
TCCCATTGCATTTACTGGGTATGCTGCTTTATCTGTTGAAAGACAAATTACTTTTTTAACACCTTCATCAATTGCTGCTGTTAAAACATTATCTGTTCCCAATACATTTGTTTTTACCGCTTCCAATGGAAAGAACTCACAACTTGGAACTTGCTTTAGTGCTGCAGCATGGAAAATATAGTCAACTCCGTGCATTGCATTTCTTACACTTGCTAGGTCTCTTACATCTCCTATGTAAAATTTTATTTTATTATTGTTGTATTCTTTTCTCATGTCATCTTGTTTTTTTTCATCACGCGAGAAAATACGAATTTCTCCTATATCAGTATCTAAAAATCTGTTTAGTACAGCATGTCCAAAAGAACCTGTACCTCCTGTAATCATTAAAGTTTTTCCTTTAAACATTTTTCGTTCCTTCTTTCTTTAATATTTCTTGTAATTTATTAATAAAGTTTTCTTTTAAATAGTTTTTTTGATAATATGTATATGAGTTCTCTCTTAATTGTTTTCTTTCCTCTCTTGATAATCTTGTAAATTCTTCCATGTGTTTTGCTAGCCCATTATAGTCTTCTGCATCAGCACACCAACCACATTTAGCCTTATTAATTATATTCTTTGTTTCTCCATCTGCAGCTGCAATTATTGCGTTTCCTGTCGCCATACATGTTTGAACTTTTCCTGGCAATGTTTTTGATGCACATTTATCTTTACTTAATGTTACTATCATCGCGTCAGCCATGTCATAATATTCTTGTATTTCTGTTGTCTTCTTTCTTCCACAAAACTCAATATTATTTAAGTTTAGTTTTATTGCTAAATCTTTGCACTCATTTAATGTACTACCATCTCCAACAATATATATTTTTATTTTTTTATTTTCTTTTACTATATTAGCAGCTTTTATAATAGTTTCTACACTCTGTGCTTTTCCTATATTCCCTGCGAAAACAAAATTAAATGTATCCCTATTAATATATTCACTTTTTTTTAATGTTTCTTCTGTGTATTGTGGCATATATATAATTTTATTTTTATTATTTACTTTTTCTCTGATTTCTTCTATAAAACTTTCTGATGACACTATAATGCTATCTGAATTGTTATATATTTTTCTACTTATTTTATCTATTATTTTATATATAAATGACTTTTCACTTATCCCAAATGTAGTTACGCTGTCTGGCCATAAGTCTAAACAGTATAATACTAATTTTTTCTTGTAGATTTTCTTGTAGATTATTGCTGGTATAGCCATTAGGATAGGAGATAATTGGTATACATATATAACATCATAATTTTTTCCTAAAAATAATGCTTTGAAAGATGCTGATATCATATAACTTATATAGTTTAAAATTCTAAATATCATTCCTTTTCTTCTTCCTATTTCAAAGCATCTTAAGACTTTTACTCCATTTATATTTTCTTTTCTTCTTCTAAACCATTTATAATCTTTTTCTACTTTCCCCTTTGGATAATTGGGTAATCCAGTTAAACACGTAACTTTATTTGAATTATTTTTTGCTAAGGTCTCACATATATCATTTATTCTAAATTCTTCGGGATAGTAATATTGGCAAACTACTAAAATGTTCATATCTTACTTTTTGTTTTCTACACCTCAATTTTTTCTTTTTCTTGACTTCCTTCTACAACTCCATCATGTTTAAAAACTTTGATTATTGTTTTAAAGAATATCTTTATATCGAACCATAGTGACATTTTTTCTACATATTCTCCATCATACTTTGCTTTTACAGGTATTTCTAATTCATCTCTTCCACTAATTTGAGCTAAACCTGTAAGTCCTGGTTTTATATCATTTGCATCATATTTATCTCTTTCTTCTATTAAGTCATCTTGGTTCCATAATGCAGGTCTTGGTCCTATAAAACTCATATCTCCTTTTAAGATGTTAATTAATTGTGGTAATTCGTCTATACTAGTTTTTCGCATAATTTTACCAAATTTAGTTATGTACATCTCTGCGTTTCTTAACATATGTGTTGGCATATCTTTTGGAGTATCTGTTCTCATAGTTCTAAATTTATATATTTTAAAAAGTTTTTTATTTTTTCCTATTCTCTCTTGTTTGAAAAATATTGGTCCTTTTGATTCTATTTTTATAATGATTGCAAAGACAATAAAGAATGGAAATAGTATTATTATTGCTAATATAGATAATAAAATATCTAATATTCTTTTTATAATCATATACAATCTTTTCATAGTTCTTCCTTTATTATAGCAAGGTATCTTTTATCCTACCTCTACTTTTAATTCATTATTTTGTGTATTAGTTTTTTTCAGTAATGTTTTAATTTTCTTTC
>JBJFFF010000178.1:0-5469 GCA_051891455.1 Clostridia bacterium
ACAAATAATAATTATGTTATTAAAATAACAGACGAAGAAAAGGCACATAATCTTTTAAATAGGCTTATAACAGAGGGGATTAAAGTTGACAAATTTGAAATCAAAAAGCCTACTCTAAATGACATCTTTATAGAAAAGGTAGGTGAACAATAATATGAGAGATATTTTAACTGTAATGAAATTTACAATAAAAGAAATGGTAAAAAGAAAATCGTTTATAATATCAACTTTGATTATTTTGCTATTGATAGTAGTTGGTTTTAACATACCAAACTTAATGAAAAAATTGAATGGTGAAAGTACAGGAGATAAACTTTTAATTGTAGATAATGAAAATGTATTTGAAGGAAATTTGGAATTATTAAAACAAATGGATTTAGGCTATGAATTTGAAATAACAAATCAAAATCTTAAATTTGATGATATAAAACAAAAAATAGAAAATGGCGAAATAGCAGAAGCCATAGTAATAGAAAAACAAGAGGGTAATGTAAAAATAAGATATATAGTAGAAAGTACGACAATGATGAGGGAAGTACCAGAAGGCTTGATAAATACGTTTAACTCTTTATATACTAGTATGCAAATTGGGAAATTAGGATTAACAGAAGCGGAGTTACAATCAATTATACCAAATTTTGAATTTACTTTAGAACAAACAGATGATGAAGAAGCAAGTGGAAATATTTTAGTAATGATGATGATGTCTATTGTATTATTCTATGCAATATATTTTTGCGCATACCAAGTATCAAGCTCAATAACGACAGAAAAAACATCAAAAATAATGGAAACACTTGTAACATCTACTAGCCCTAGAACAATAGTATTAGGTAAAACAATAGGAATTGGAATTGTAGGATTATTACAAATGATAGTAATTGTGGGAACTGCCTTGATAAGTGCTAAAGCATTTTTAGACCCAGAACTATTAAATAGTGTATTAGATATGTCTAACATTACGCCATACCTAGGAATAATTACTATTATTTACTTTATATTAGGGTATTTTACATATGCTTTAATATATGCTCTAACAGGCTCAACTGTAAGTAAACCAGAAGATATACAGTCAGCAAACCAACCAGTAGCAATTTTAGCAATCGTAGGATTCTATCTATCTTATTTTACAATGATGAATCCAACAAGCGAATTAAACCTATTTGCATCACTATTGCCAATATCATCACCATTTTGTATGCCATTTAGAATAATGATGGGATTATCAAATGGAACAGATGTAGCAATATCTATTGCAATTTTAATAGTTACAATATTAGTTATAGCAAAAGTAGCAATAAAAATATATTCAAATGCGATATTAAATTATGGTACAAAAATGAGTTTTAAAGATATAGTAAATATGTACAAAGAAAAACAAAATTAAAAATTTTTAAATTAACTCTTGACTCTCCCCTTAGAGGATAGGATAAATTAGATTGTGGAGGAAAGATTATGTATAAAATTGGAGAGTTTTCTGAATTATCAAAAACAACAATTAAGACACTTCGCTATTATGAAAAAGAAGGACTTTTAATTCCTACATTTGTAGAAAGTCAGACAGGATATCGTTTTTATGAAACTAGCCAACTTCCGGAATTGGCTAAGATTATCTCGTTAAGACAAATGGGAATATCAATTAATGACATAAAAAATATCTTAAATGGTGGTAGCTTAGAGCAAGTCTTAGAAGTGAGGAAAAAAGAACTAGAAGCGGAAATATCTCTATCTAATAGTCAATTACTTCAAATAAATAATTTATTGGAGGGAAAGAGTATGGAACATGAAGTTATTGTAAAAGAATTACCAAGCTACATAGTATATTACAAAGAAGGAGTTGTTAAAGATTTTAGAGAGATTGTAAAATTTATATTGCAATCTGCTGGAGAATGCAAGAGTACAAATCCAAATATTAAGTGTTTAGAGCCAGATTACTGTTATGTAAGTTACTTAGATGGAGAATATAAAGAAAAGGACATTAAAATAAGATATGCACAAGCAGTAACAGAAATGGGAACACCTAATGAAACAATAAAATTTGAAAAATTAAATCCAGTAAAAGCAGCTTGTATTTACCATAAAGGAGCATATGATAATTTAAGAGAATCATATAGTTTTCTTTTAAAATGGGTTGAAGAAAATGGATACAAAATAGCAGAGCCAATAAGAGAAAGATATATTGATGGGATGTGGAATAAAGGAAGCGAAGACGAGTGGCTTACTGAAATTCAAATTCCAATAATAAAAGAATAAAATTTTTTAAGCAAGTAGTTTGACAATTACTTGCTTTTATATTATTATTAAAAAAACTAAAGATAGGAGATGTAAATATGGCAAATGTATTTGATTATATTGAGTGGAGAGGAGATTTAACTTTATCAAAAGATAAATTTAATGAAATAGATAATTTAATTTTATCAAGATTTTCATATTTTCCTTTTGATGAATTAATAAAGGAAAATGAAGTTGTAACAATAAGAGAATTAAGTGATAGGTTTTTAGAAAAAGATATAAATGAAATGCCAATTTTATGGGCAGATGATATAAATCTATTTCCAGCAATGGGGCTATCAAGAAGATTTGGCGAGATGAAAGTAACAAAATATGTAAATAAAATAAGCACGGAACAAGAAAAACAATTTGCTGCTATAACAATAATAATGCCTGATGACACAATATATGTATCATATAGAGGAACAGACAATACAGTAGTAGGTTGGAAAGAGGATTTAAATATGACATTTAAAAGTCATATTCCATCTCAAATAGACGCATTAAAATATTTAGAAGAAATTGCTAAAGAATATCCTAATAAATTAAGAATAGGAGGACACTCGAAAGGTGGTAACCTTGCGGTATATGCTTCTATTTTTGCAAGTGAAGATATAAGAAATAGAATAATAAATATCTATAATAATGATGGACCAGGATTTAATGACGATATAATTGAAACCAAAGAATATAAAGAGATGATAAAGAAAGTAAGTACATATATACCACAAGATTCTATTTTTGGCAGATTATTAAATCATAAAGAAAAATATACTGTTGTTAAGAGTGCACAAAGAGGAGTTATGCAACACGATTTATATAGCTGGCAACTACTAGGCAATGAATTTGTTTATTTGAAAGAGGTTACTAATGGAAGTAAATTTATAGACAAATCAATTAAAGACTGGCTTGAACAAATAGATATGGATAAGAGAGAACAAGTAATAGACATTATATTTCAAGTAATAAATACAACTAAAGTAGAAACTTTTTCAGATTTAAAAAGTCATTGGTTTCTAAATGCAAAAACACTATTAAGTTCATACAAACTGGTAGATTCAGAAAGCAAAAAAATGGTTTTAGAAACATTATCTGCGTTATTTAAAATTGTAAAAGACAATTTTCTTGAAGAACATACAAGAACAAAAGTAAAAGAAGTTGAATAATAAAAAGGAGATAAAATGTGGAGCATAAAAGAAGTAAAAAATAAAGCAAAAAAAACTCTAAAAAATAATCTATGGACACTAATAATAATTGGATTGTTTATGACAATTGTAATAGGAGAAAATGTTGTTAACAAAGATAGCTTCTCAAACTTGAAAATAATATATGAATACGAAAAAGAAAAAAACGCACAAGAAATAGTAGATTCAGCAGATAAAGAGGAATTAGCAAATGAATATTTAGATAAAGCAATGTCACAAATATTTACAGGGAACATGATAGGCCCTATTAATAGATATAATGAAGAACACAATATTACAAAAGGAGTAGTATTTACAGCCTTTAATGTAATAACAAAAGGACAAGCTCAATTACAAAATTTAATAAGATCAATTGCTATCTATGAACATAAAGAAGCAATAGCAAGTATTATTTTAATAGTATCTTCAGTATTTGGGTTATTAATAAAAGTATTTATATCATATCCAATTCAAATAGGTGAAAGTAGAGTATATTTGGAAAGTATAAATTACAAAAGGACAAAAGTAAAAAGACTGACATATGCATTTAAAAAAGAAAGATATTTTTCAAGTATAAAAGCAATGCTATTAAAAGAAGTGTATAAATTATTGTGGAACTTTACAATAATAGGTGGAGTTATTAAAAACTATTCATATAAAATGGTAGTATATATAATAGCTGAAAATCCTTCAATAAAAGCCAAAGATGCAATTAAAATGTCTAGAGAAATGATGCAAGGAAATAAATTTCAAGCATTTAAGCTAGATATATCGTTTTTAGGATGGAATATATTACAATATTTAACATTTGGAATTGCAGGAATTTATGTAACACCATACTATACAGCAACTTATGCTGAATTATATAACTTATTAAGAAAAGATTACATAGAAAACAAAAAATATAATTATGAATTATTAAATGATGAAAAATTATTTGAAGAAAATGAGTTAGAGAAATACCCTGATATATATGAAATACAGAGAAAAAAGATAAAAATAGATTACAATAAAAAATATGAATTAACATCAATAATATTATTTTTCTTTATATTTTCATTTGTTGGTTGGCTATGGGAAGTAGCACTATATTTATTTAGAGATGGTATTCTAGTAAATAGAGGAACTATGTATGGACCATGGCTTCCAATATATGGCACAGGTTGTACACTTATAATATTATTAACAAAATTTAAACCATTTAGAAAAATGCTAAAAAATCCACTTCTTACATTTCTTGTAGTAATGACATTATGTACAGTTATAGAGTATGCTACATCGTGGTATATAGAAATAACTTCAGGCATAAGATATTGGGATTATACTGGAATATTCTTAAATGTAAATGGAAGGGTTTGCCTTGAATGTAGTGTTTTCTTTGGTATAGGAGGATGCTTGTGTGTTTATATTGTAGCACCATTTTTAGAAAGAAAACTTCAAAAATTAACATCAAGAGTGAAAATAACAGTATGTACAATATTGATAATATTATTTAGCCTAGACAAGATATACTGTAAAATATATCCTCATACAGGAGAAGGTATAACAACTGAAGTGGAAAATTTTCAAATAAATTGAAAAAGTGGTATTAACTAGTAAAGTATAATTAGTAAATTAAACTTGACTAAATAAACTAAATATGTTATATTTAGTTAGGTATCTTACTAAAATATTGTGAGAGGAAGAAATTGATGAAAAAAAATTTAGCAAACGAACTAAAAAAACTAGATATTGAAATGGGGAAAAAAATATTTTCTATTGCAAAAAAAGATAAAATAACAACAGCACCAAGCCCTTTACAAGCAAGAATAATTGATTTCTTAGTATTACATCAAAATGAAGACATAAATCAAAAGGATTTAAAAAATTATTTAGAAGTAAGCAAAGCAACTGTGTCTAGTGCATTGCAGACCATGGAAAACAATGAGATTATAAAAAGAGTTACTTCGAAAGAAGATGCAAGAAGTAAAAAAATAATTTTGATGGAGAATAGCAAAAAAACGCATGAAGATAT
>JBJFFF010000179.1:0-5412 GCA_051891455.1 Clostridia bacterium
TTTTACAATTCTTCCATCTACACTTTTTTGCATCTTTTTCCTTGTTTCTTCAGTTCTTTTTTCACCTTTGGGAGTAGGCATTTTCTCACCTCTTCATATTATAATTCTCTAAAAAATTTATCTATGTTTTTCCCTATAGTTTGGGCAGTTATTAAACTATAACTATCTAAATATCTTTTTTTTGCTAATTCTTTTTTTTGATAAAATTTGCAATTTTCATTTCTACAATATAATTCATTTAACGAAAAACACCCTCCTGTTTTACTTTCTGATACATAAGCAAAACAATCTTTTTTACTTTCTAACATCCCTATTATCACTCTCCAATAACTTAATTTTTTTCTTAATTCTCCGTTTCTATATATTTATCACAATACGCCATAAAACAATAATTTTCATTATTTTTAAAATTAAAATTACTTATATGTCTCCAGCAAATATTTCTGCATTTATCATTAGTGCAATATGTTATATCTAACTTTGCCTCTTTCATTATAAAAATCCCTTCTTCTAATATTTCATATTTAATAAATTTATAAAAATTTTTTCTAATACATTAACTACAATACTATTTCCTGCTTGTTTATAAAGTTGCGAATTGCTATTTACCTTTGCTGCTTTTTGAAAATCTTCATCAGTGAATCCCATAAGTCTCCAACATTCTTTTGGGGTTAACTTTCTTATTCTTAATTCTTCACTTTTGACTGCTACACCTAAGCAATCGCATCTTGTATCCAATGTTGGCGCAGTATTATTATTTTTTTTATTTTGAGTATACATATTTTTCATTCTACTTGTTGAATAACTATGTCTAATTACATCATTTTCTTTTACTAAATTATTTTCAACTAAATAATTACACAATTGTTCCTTAAGTTTCATCTTATTTTCATTTTTTTGATAATGTTCTTCTTTCAAATCTTTAACTTGTATCTCTCCTTGAACATTATCTACTATAAAATTACTTACTCCTGCTCTTTGATTTCCTCCTGCACTCCTTGCTCCTAAAGCATGTGCAACTGTAGAATTTAAAACATCGTTATTAGCTCTACCTTCCCATTTTGTTCCCTTTTGTGTATTATTATTATCCAAAATATAATTCATCATTTTTTCACTTAAATAATATTTTTCCTCTACTTTATCTTCTAACATATCTTTTAATTTTAGCTTCAATTCTTGTTTTATTGGAAATTCAAATCCTTGTAATACTGCGGTTACTGTTCCATGGTTTTCTTTTACTGTTGGAGCTAACCCATTTTCATCTACAATTCTTGAAGCATCATGATTACTAGGCATATAATTGCCTACTACTTGAACTTTATTTTCACATTTATCTCCTTGAGGGAACTTATACTCACTATTCCCCAAAATACTAACCGTAAAGACTCTTTCTCTATTCTGTGGAATACCATAATCCTTTGCATTTAATACTTGATAATAATTCTTATACCCCAGTTCTTCCATACTTCTTAAATAGCTTTCAAAATTATGTATATGCTTTTTACTCAATATATTTTTTACATTTTCCCAAACAACATATTTAGGTTTGATTTTTTTAACAATTCTTATTGTCTCATACATTAAACTACTTCTTGTTCCACTGCCTTTATCTCCACCAGCTTGTTTACCTGCTAGTGAAAAATCTTGACAAGGGCTTCCGTGCATAATTAAATCTATATCTTTTAGATTTTTATCCCAAAACCTTATATCTTGTGTTTCAAAATTAGTATTATGTATTGCATTAAAACTTGCTATTGCATATTTGTCTATTTCCACTGCATCAACTATTTCAACATCTATTCCAATTCTTTTTAAGGCTGTACTACACGCCCCTATTCCTGCAAATAATTCTATAACTTTCATAATTCACCTGCTAAAATTAAAATTTAGCAATTTAATTATTTATTTCTTCTTCAAATTTTTGCTCTAATTCTTCTATGCTATAATCCTTTCTGAATTTATTATTTGCTCTTTTATCCATTATTTTAAGTTGTCTCCATAATTCTGGAAATTTTGTATATAATATTTTAAGTTCTTTCAAATTTTTAAAAGGGCAACACCAACAACTCACTCTTTCAAATTCTTTATATAATCCCCCCCAATCAAATCCTTTATTGTAACAATATTTTAAACAATCCTTTTCAGTCATTTTCCATTTTATAAGTGGATATTCTTTTTGCTTTATTCTTTTGGGTTCATCATAAGCAATTCCTATATATTCTTTATAATTTCCTTTTCCATATTTTTGATTAAGATATTTTTGCATAACATTATCTTTCAAATATGAAGTACACCATCTTACTCCTTTTCCCCCAAACTTAATTGCCCAGCCATACCCAGCTTGTCCTTTTCTTTTTCCTCTTGTCTTTATATGGTCAAACATGTAATACTCAAAATTTTTTTCTGCTTTTAATATCTTAATTTCTTTATTATATTTTTGTTTTATGTATTTATCTACTTTTCTAATATGGTCATACATTTGAGGAAATTCTTTGCCTGTATCACAAAATAGTATCTCATCAATTGTCCAATCTTCTTCAAGCATTTTTAATAACATTGCTGTTGAATCCTTTCCCCCACTAAAACTTACAATATGTTTCAACTAGCATTCCTCCAAATTTTGCATATCTATTTTTTATTTTTTTATTTTATCTAAATATGTAATCCCTACTGCATAAGCACTCCATACATCTGACTTAAATCCATAAAACCAACCGAGGATTCTTTTTTGTCCCTACAGTTCCAAATCTATCAATTAAAGCCTGTCTTATATTACTATCTTTTGCTTTCATTGAATTACAAATATTTATCTTTTCATCTTTACGATATATAAAATGTGTATTAATTTTAGAATTAAAGATTTGTATAAATCTACCTATCCATACACATGTTTCAAAAACCTCTTTTCCTACTGGCATTCCATAACTCGCTATCATCTCAATTACTAACTTATCAAACTTAGTATTCAGTATAATTTCTAAAAGCTCTTCATTTTCAATTTTTCCAAATTGTAACGGCTTGTACTTCTTATTTTCAATTATGCAATATGCACTTTCTACATTTCCGTGGGTCTATTGCTAATATCCTCATCTTTCTTCGCCCCCAATCTTTCTAAAATACTCGTTCTATACCTATAGATTGGTTTTTGTTGTTTTTTTCTCAACTTTTCTTGTTCTTTTAAATTTTGAATTATATCTCCAGTTATTAACCTATTATTGTGTTTGTCTGTAAATCTTTTTATTACTTCTAAATAATCTATGTTATTTTTTATTTCTCTTCGTTCTTTTCTTAATATTTTTCTTAATTTTCCTACTTTTGCTAAATCATTGGATTTTAATTTATTATTTTCTATGTAATGGTCTAAATCATTCAGTTCCATGTCTTTTTGAGATAATTTTTCGTATTCTGCTGATAATTCTTTTGATGTATTATCAAATAAACTAAGCATATATTTCATTAAATCTTCAACATTCATATTATCTTCATCTGTTCTCCTTTTAATATTTTTTGACATATTTCAATACCACTTTTTTCTCTATATTCACACTTATCTGCATTTATATTTACTTCAGCAAGAGCACATCCCAAACAAAGATTATATTTAATAGCTTCCTCACATGTCATAAAAACTCCTATTTTCTTAAAACTAAATTCCCTTTAGATTCATATTTTCTATTAATTTATTTGTTTTATGTATTTCATCAATTAAATCTTTAATACTATGTTTAGTCTCTTGGCTTATAAATTCTCTTGTTATAATTTTTGCAAAACCTTTCAAACACTCTTCAATACTTGTATAATATCCTGTTTCTTTATATACCTCTTTTCCATAATTTTTGCTTTCTGTATCTTGTATAGTGGATTTTTCTTGTAATATATAGCAATTTGATGTTGCATCTATATAAAATCTATCTGTTATTTTTATCACCAATTTCTCCCTCCAGTTTGTTTATATCCATTTTATTAACTAATACATCCAAAGACTTTTTCATTTCCTTTGGTAACATTCTCTCTTCTTTTTTGTTTTGAACTAATGTCTCATATTGTTTTAGAAATTGTCCTTTTGTAACTGTATTTATTGTTTCTACATCTACCATTGCCAATTGTCTAACTTGATTTACACTTCCAAAAAAGCTTTTAATTTCTGGACTATGTTGATTAAACTCTTCCTCTGTCATATATATTCCTTTGCTTATCATCTTTAGGGCTTCATTCCACGCTTCTACAGGATTTTTTTGTATAGATGTAGCACTCATTTCTATTGCATTTTTTCTTATTTCATGAATTGTTGGTGGATATGGGCTATTTATTATTGATTTTTTTACTGCAGCTAAAACAAGTTTATAATCTAAATCCCCTAAACACTCTAACCATGTACTTATCATAATTTTTACTTGCTCATCTGTTTCAGTTCTTTTTGCAAAACTTTCATAATTCCCTGCAAGCAATGTTAAAACCTGAATTATTTCTTGCCTACTCATTATTCTCCCCCTTTGTTCCAAGCTCTTTGTAAAGCAGACATTGGTTTAATATTCACTATATCTTCATCTTCCCATCTTTTTTGGTTTAACCAAGTTGAAGGATATGGGATAAATTGTCCACCATCTTTTTGCCAGTCCTTACTAGCCCTAAATTGTTCCAAACTATTTAACATAGAACTAAACAACTCATTTGACGGTTTATTTTTCTGAAACCATTTTTTTACATCTTGCTTTTTTACTTTTCTAGGATATTTCTCGTAAAACTGATTAAACTGCATTTCCCAAAGTTCTAATATATTAATATTTTCTTTACTTTCTATATCATTTTCATTTATATTTACATTTTCATTTATATTTTCATTTCCCATATGTTTTTCATATGAATTACATATGTTTTTTATATCTTCTTTATATGTTGTCTTTTTTTTTCGATTATTACTTCTACTTTCTGAATATGCTCTTCTCTTATTTGCTTCTAATTCTAATCTTTCATTATAGTAAGCACCTTCATTGTCTATTTTTAATTTACTTAAAATTTTTTCTGTTGCTCCCATATTCAGTAAATCATCTTTCTTCAAATGTCCTTGTTGATGTTGTATACATAGTATTTTTATATAAATTCCTATCTCCTCATTGCTCATAAGCATTGTTCCCGAAAGGAAATCGTTACTATAAAATAAGAATGCTGGGTCTTTCATACTTTTATATTCTCTCCTTTCGTAAAAGAAAGGGCTAAGTTATAGCCTAGCCCTGTTGTTTAACTAAAAAATTCTTTTAATATTTTATCTAATTCCTCTCTTTTCTTATTTAAACTAGTCTTTAATTCTTCATCACTCAAAAAAGCTAAATCAACTGCATGCTGAATTGAATCTTTGTTAAATCCATATTCTCTTAAAGTATCTACAAATGTTGTAAGCGCAGTTAAAACGCT
>JBJFFF010000180.1:0-5392 GCA_051891455.1 Clostridia bacterium
CAGTACCAGGAATGGTTTCAGAAACAAGTATAATAAAAGCAGAAAATTTGCATATAAGAAATCTACCAATTATAAAAGAAATTAATAAGTTTTTTAATATACCAATAAAATTAAGAAATGATGCAAAATGTGCAGCACTTGCAGAAAAAGAATATGGAAGCTTGAAAAAAGCAAAAGATGCAATATTTTTAACCATAGGAACAGGAATAGGTGGAGCAGTATTTTTAAATGGAGAATTATTAGTGCCTAAGAAATATGAAGGCTTTGAAATAGGTCACATGACAATAGAAAGAAACGGATTACAATGTAATTGTGGAAGAAGAGGATGTTTTGAAAAATATGCATCTATGAGTGCATTAAAAGAAAAAATTGCAAATAAACTAGGAAAAGAAGAAATAACAGGAGAAGAACTAAAAGCTATGCTTGAGAACGTAGAAAATACAAAAATAAATAATATAGTAGACGAATATATAGAAAATCTAAGTTTAGGAATTGCAAGTTTAATAAACATATTTGAGCCAGAATTAATATCAATTGGAGGAAGCTTTGCTCACTATGAGAAAACACTTTTAAATAAGCTCAATGTGAGATTAAAGAAAGAAGAACTATTTAATAAAAGTAATATGCCAAGAGTAGTACTAGCAAAGCTAAAAAACGATGCCGGAATAATAGGCTCTGTTCTTAATTAGAATATAAAAGGATTGAATAAATATAAACGACGTATTATAATATAATTAAATTTAAAAATTAAGGGGAAAATATGGAGCAAGTAAAAATAGGAAAAGTATATAGACATTTTAAAGGGAATTACTACTTTGTAGAAAATGTAGCTTTAGATTCGGAAACTAAAGAGAGAGTAGTAATTTATAAACCATTATATGAACGCCAATACTCAAAAATCTGGGTAAGAAGAGAAGCAATGTTTTTAGAAGAAATTGACCAGACAAGAAAAGATAATATAACAGGACAAAAATATAGATTTCAATTAGTAGAGGAATTAGAAAAAGATTTTACAAAATAAATAGTATAAAACCACCTGCATTTACCAAAAATAGTAAAGTGAGAGGTGGTTTTTTATGATTAATTTTAATACAGACTTAGCAGACGAAAGACGCGACATTTATAGAAAAGCGAATAAAATAGAAAAAGATATTCCAGGGATTGAAACTGAGGAAAGAGAAGTAAACCAAGATATAAAGGTAGCAACAGTAAAAATAATAAATGAAGAGGGAGCAAATGCAATAGGAAAACCTGTTGGAACATATGTTACTATAGATGTAAAAAAATTAAAACTTGCAGGAGAAGTAGAAATACAAAAAGCTTCAGAAGTAGTTACAGAAGAACTTAAAAAAATATTTGATAAACATGTGCAAAACAGAGATGATATTTTAGTAGTAGGACTAGGAAATGCTTATGTAACACCAGATTCTTTAGGACCAAAAGTAATAAAAGACATAGATGTAACAAGGCATTTTTTGAAATATACACCAGAATATATAGACCCAAACACAAGACCAGTAACAGCAATATCACCAGGGGTTTTAGGAACAACTGGAATAGAAACCTCTGAAATAGTAAAAGGTATAGTAGATAATGTAAAGCCAAAACTAGTTATTGTAATAGATAGTTTAGCATCAAAAAGCATAGAAAGAATAAGTAGCACAATACAAATAGCAGATACAGGAATTGTTCCAGGTGCAGGGGTTGGAAATGAAAGAAATGAATTAAGCCAGAGAACACTTGGAATACCAGTAATTGCAATAGGTGTGCCAATGGTGGTAGAAACAGCAACTCTTGTAAATGATGCCCTATACCTTTTTATAGGTAAGCTACAAGAAGAAGCAAAATCAAATGATGAACTAAATGAACTAAAAGAAAAAGACAATTACGATGCAATAAAAGAAGCATTAAATCCACAAGGCTATAATATGATAGTAACACCAAAAGAAATAGATGATTTAATAGAAAATATGAAAGATGTAGTAGCAAGAGGAATAAATTATGCATTATAATTGATATAAAAAAGAGAATTTTGTAAAAAAATGTTGAAACATAAAAGTTAATATGGTATTATAAATTTATATTAATTAAAGGGGGAACTAAAAAATGGAAAAATCAAAAATCGATTTATACTTAACAACAAATGCAAAATATTTTGAACCATCAGCAATACCAATTATTAGACAAAAAATGGAAAATGCAACAGATGATACTCTATTAACTCTTCAAGCAACAGAACTAAAAGACCCAACAACAGTATTACTTATATCAATATTTTTAGGAACATTAGGAATTGACAGGTTTATGATTGGTGACACAGGAATGGGAATACTAAAATTATTAACAGGTGGACTATGCGGAATACTAACTATTATTGACTGGTTTACTATTAGCAAAAAGACAAAAGAACTTAATTTATCAAAAGTAAGCATGATAATGTAGTATGGATAAAAATAAACTTATTAAATATATAATAACTAATATTTTATTATTAGTTATTATATATTTATTTTATTTATTCCGGAAAAAGGGTATGCTTAATATATAATTTATTTGGAATACCATGTCCAGGTTGTGGTCTGACAAGAGCTATAATTTATCTATTACATGGAGACATTTTAATGTCTCTAAAATATAACATGCTAGCAATTCCATTAATAGTAATATATATAGTTTATTCATTATGGTATATAATTGACATCATAAAAAGTAAAAATACTTTAATTAATTTTATAGAAAAAAATAAAAAAATTATAATAGCATTAAGTATAATAATTTTTTTAATAAGCTTAATAAAAAATTTAAATAACCCATTATTATATTAGAAATAGCGAAAAAATTAACAAATGCACTGGATAAAAGATGTAAAATAGATATTTTGCATCTTTTCCTTTTTTGCCATTATAAAATAAAATAGGAATGATGGAAAACAAAGTAAAATACGCCATCATAGAATACTTACCTCCGATAAATAAATAAGAAATAGGAAATCCATATTGAATTAACGGTATGCAATATCTAACAATAACAGCTATAGCAAAAGTAATGCTCATAGCTATTTTTTTATTGCGCAATAAATAAAACATAAAAATTATAAATACACCAAAAAAGCCATAATCAAATTGGCATACTTGTGCAATTGTACCTAAAAGTAGGCAAGAACAAGCACCCACAAATTTATTATATTTATCATAAATTAAAATAGTAAGCAAACCAAATAACAATGTAAAAATAACATTAACAGCAAAACTATCAAAAACTACATGATAAAAAAGCATAAAAGGAATTTGGGAAATAATAGCAAACAAACCTAAACGTAATATATATTTTTTTATATCATGAGTATGAATATAGCCTTGTACAATTTGGAAGCAAAAAATAGGAAAAGCAAACCTTCCAATATAATTTAAAAAAGTAACTTCGCCAAAAAAAGCATCACCAAAATGGTCACAAAACATACTTATACATGCAATAGTTTTTAAAACAAAAGAACTCATATATTACACCTCTTACATAAAGATTATAATATATGAAATAAAAAAAATAAAGAAAAAAATGAGAAAAATTGTAATTTGTAGATGTGGGAGGTGAGAAGTGGGATTGGTAAGGGCAAATCTTCGAAGAAATCACCCTAAAATCACACATCGCACTTCTCACATCGCACTTCAGTTTGCAAAAGCCAACGCTTTTGCAAACTACAATTTTTTGTTGGATAAATTGCTGTTTTGATTTTTATATAATCTGCAAATATCGCACTCATGGCATAAAGAAATACGCTTATCAAAAATATTTTCCAAAGTATTAATAAATTCATCCTCTTTATCAATCAAATGAACATACAATTTCTTTGGAAGAAGAGTAAGCAAATTATTTAAAGCATAGTCATTGCTAGAAAAACTAATATCTGATAAATAATGCAAATTAAAAATATTATTATTCATTGGAATAATATTTTTATCTTCGTCTAATAAAATAGATTCATTATTTTTATACACTAAATGAATAGTACTAGAATTACTTGGAGAAGAAAGCACATAAGTTTTAAGTAAATTCACAAATTCTAAATATTCTCTATCAATAACGAATTTATTAACACAAATATCAACAATAGTGTCTAAATATTTAAAATATTCTGCTAACCTAAAACTAATAAAACCATTTAAATTTAAATTCTTATTTTCTTTTAAATACTCAAAAAAAGAAGATTGAACTAACTCTAGCCTATCCAAAGAATCTTCGTAATTTAAACTTTCTATACACAAATTAAAAATTTCTTTTTGCTCAGAAGGAGAAAAGTAAAAATAATCATAAGAAATTAATTTTTCTATAATAAAATTTTCGTATAAATCTAAAACTAAATAAGATAAAGTTTTAGCCAAAGAAGAGAGGAACAACAATAAATTTTTGCCTCTATAATGCACAATCACATTTTTATAATTTTTAAATTTATTGCATGAAAAATAGGTATTAGCAACATTAAAATGCTCTAATTCATTTGAAATATATGATAAGGCTTGTAAGTTATTAGATTTAATGCAAATGGATTTAGGCAAAAAAATTCCCTTCTTTCTTAAAATTATATATATATTTTTTACTTTAAAATATTTTATATACATATATTATTAAGAAAAAGGGAGTTTTGAGAGTGTCCGTTAATAATAAATCATATAATCTATAAATGGAAAGATCGAGTCTTGTTTTGAAATTTGTTTTAAAAACTCTTCATCAATATTATTAGATTTTATTTGTTCATATAGCTTTGTAAAACGACCAATATGGTCTTTAATTCTCTTTTTAGCATAATCTACCATAGTACCATGAGTTATTATAAATAGCCAATCACTACTTTGAGCAAGGAGAAGTTCTCTTGCACATTGATTTAAGGCTTTTTTTAATAATCCATTTGCATTTGGAAACTCATGAGCAAGCTCCACCATTCTATCTCCAGCAACATGTAAATGTTTATGAGCATAGTCATTTGAATGGTTTAGCCAAACTTCACTATATCCATTAGCACCCCAACTAGAAATACAAGGAGAACACATTTGCATTTGAGGATATTTATCAATGTACTCGCCAGGAGTAATTAACTTAAAATTACTTTCATCATAAAAAATCTTTTTAAATAAAACATATAAAAAGTCTGGACCTTCATACCACCAATGGCCATAAAGTTCCGCATCATAAGGGCAAACAACAATAGGAGGTACATCCATATAAGATGAAAGTTCATTTATTTGTGCAACTCTTGAATCAAAAAAATGTCCAGCGTGTTTGCAAACAGAATCATAAGCCCAATCTAAATTATAATAATCTTTAAAACCACCTTGCTTAGAAGTAATTCGGTGATATTTTATTCCAGTATTAACTCTAGCACCATTTTTTGCAATAT
>JBJFFF010000181.1:0-5347 GCA_051891455.1 Clostridia bacterium
TAAATAATTATTCTGATATGGAGGATAACAAGTTATTACAAATAGTAGGCAGTGTTGAGAAAAAATCTACACATCCAATTGGAAAAGCATTTACAGATTATTTAGATGAAAATAAAATAGAAACTCTAACTATAGAAAACTTTGAAAATATATCTGGTTTAGGAATTAAAGCAGATATAGGAAATGATGAGATATTACTTGGAAACGATAAAATACTTTCAAAATATCAAATTGAAAATAAGTATATAGAAGACGAAAAGAAAATTGCTGAAGAAGGAAACAGTATAGTCTACGTTGTTAAAAACAAAGAAATAATTGCAATCATTGGAGTAAATGATATTGTAAGAGAAAATACAAAAGAAGTTATTGATATTTTGAATAAAAATAAAATTAAAACAATTATGCTAACAGGTGATAATAAACAAACTGCCGAAAAGATAGCAAAAGATATTGGAATTACAGAAGTAATTGCTGGTGTTTTGCCAACAGAAAAAGCAAGAACAATAAAAAGCTTAAAAGAAAGTAAAAACTATGTAATGATGTGTGGAGATGGAATTAACGATAGCCCAGCCTTAGCAAGTTCAGATATTGGAGTAAGTGTAAAAAGTGGTACTGATATAGCAATGGATTCTTCAGAGGTTATACTTACTAGAAATGATTTAAGTAATATTATAAAGTTAATTAATATTAGCAAAAAAACAATTAGAAATATTAAACAAAACTTATTCTGGGCATTTTTCTACAATTTATTAATGATACCAATAGCAATGGGAATTTTAAAACCTATTGGAATATCAATAAATCCAATGATAGCAAGTTTGGCTATGGTATTTAGTAGCATTACTGTAATATGTAATAGCTTGAGATTAAAAAGAATAAAGGGGGATTAAAAAATTATGAAAAATAAAATATTACCAATTATAGCAGTTGTAATAGTAGTTATAGCAATTTGCATTGTAATTTTTGTACCAAAAAATAAGGATAATCAAGGAAGTAATACAACTGCAAACAAAACAACTACTACAACTACTTCTAGTAAATCAGCCAAAACAATAGATGCAACATTAAATGAAAATGGAGATGTAGAAATTAAGCTAGATGATTTATCCTCATCAAGTGCAACTTTTATAAATTATGAAACTGCAAATGGTTATACAGTAGAATTAATTGCAATTAAAGATAGTAGCAACAATATAGATGTAGCATTTAATACATGTCAAGTATGTAATGGATCACCTAAAGCATATTTTGTTCAAAAAAATGGAAAATTAGTATGCCAAAATTGTGGAAATGTGTTCCCATTAAATTCAGTTGGGCAAGAGGCATATGGCTGTAATCCAATGACTTTAGAAGATAATGACATAGTAAGAACCGAAACAGGAATAACGATTAGTAAGGAATTTTTGACGCAAAACGAGGAATTATTTGCAAATGTTGCACAGCATTAAACTTTTGAAAGGATATGAATATGGAAGAAAATATTACTTTAAAAGTAGAAGGAATGTCTTGCACTAATTGTGAGTTAAGAATAGAAAGACGATTATCAAATTTAGAAGGAATTTTAAAGGTAAAAGCAAGTTACAATAAAGAAACAGTAAAAATTACCTATGATAAAGAAAAAATTTCTCAAGAAGATATTGAAAAAAATATTGAAGATTTAGAATATAAAGTTGTAAAAGAACAAAAACAAAAGCCAAAAGTGAATAGCCAAAGTATATATATTTTAATTATTTTACTTGCTATTTATATTATATTTAATCATTTAGGTTGGTTAAATATATTTAATATTTTCCCAAGCATAGAAATGGGAATGAACTATGGAATGTTATTTGTTGTAGGATTACTTACATCGGTACATTGTATAGCAATGTGTGGAGGCATTAACTTATCACAAAGTGTTGCAAGCAGCAAAAAAGATGATAAAATATGGAAATCTAATTTGTATTATAATATTGGAAGAGTAATTTCATATACAGTCATTGGTGGAATTGTTGGTGCTTTAGGCTCTGCAATTAGTTTCAATGGAATTTTTAGAGGAATTGTTGCAATTATAGCAGGTTTAGCAATGGTTATTATGGCAATAAATATGTTAGGGATATTTCCTAAACTTAGGAAATTTAGCGTAAGAGTTCCAAAAAAATTAGCCACTTTTCTAAATAAGAGTAAAAAAGGAAAATCATCACTTTATATAGGATTAGTTAATGGTCTGATGCCATGTGGACCTTTACAATCAATGCAATTATATAGTTTATCTACTGGAAGTTTTATTGGTGGAGCAACAGCTATGTTTGCATTTAGTTTAGGAACGGTACCATTAATGTTCGGTTTTGGGACGATAGCAAGTAAACTAAATAAAAAATTCACAGAAAAAATGCTTACAATATCTGCTGCTATTATATTCATATTAGGAATAGGAATGCTAAATAATGGCTTGGCACTATCAGGCTTTGGAATTAATATTACAAATTCAAATTATGAAAATGTTGCAGAAGTAGTAGGCGATTTTCAGGAGATAACAACAGAAATTGATTATGGAAGTTATGAGCCAATTACAGTAAAAAAAGATATCCCAGTAAAATGGACCATTTATGTTCCAGAGGGTAAATTAAATGGTTGCAACAATGAAATTATAATTCCTAAATATAATATAGATATAAAATTAAAAACGGGAGAAAATATAATAGAATTCACACCAATAGAAAAAGGAACAATTACTTATTCATGTTGGATGGGAATGATAAAAAGTAGTATAAATGTAATTGAATAAATACATGAAATTTTAAAGTCCTTCAAAAAATGTGAACAAACACACAAAAAGTCCTTTGAAAAATGTGATGAAAATGCAAAAAGTCATTTGATTTTTGTGTAAATTAATGATATACTTTATATAAATATATCATTAGGAGTGATAGTATATGTATAGAAGTAAAATGGAAGAATTAAAAAAATGGAAAGATTCCTCAAATAGAAAACCATTAATAATTAGAGGCGCAAGGCAGGTTGGTAAAACTTGGCTAATGAAAGAATTTGGCAAAGAGTACTATGAAAAGTGTGCATATATAAATTTTGATGATAATACAAGGATGAATAAACTTTTTGAAGAAGATTTTGATTTAGATAGAATAATACAAGGATTAAAAATTGAATCAGGTGTTAATATTGAACCAGAAAATACATTAATAATCTTAGATGAAATTCAAGAAACTCCTAAAGCATTAAAAGCATTAAAATATTTTTGTGAGAATGCTAATGAATACCATATAATATCTGCAGGCTCACTTTTAGGAGTAGCAATACATGGAGGAACTTCATTCCCAGTTGGAAAAGTAGACTTTTTAGATTTGGCACCTTTGAGTTTTTTTGAATTTATAGAAGCATTAGGTGAAAAAGAATTATTACAATTATTAAAAGATAATGATTTTGGTATGATTAATGTATTTGATACTAAATTAAAAGAGTATTTAAAACTTTATTATTATGTAGGTGGAATGCCAGAAGCAGTTAGCTCTTATGTACAAAATAAAGATTTGTTAAAAGTTCGTAGCATACAAAAAAAATTATTAGATGCATATGAACAAGACTTTTCAAAACACGCTCCAAGTAATATTGTGCCAAGAATTAGGCAATTATGGCACAATATACCTACTCAACTTGCAAAGGAAAACAAAAAATTTATATATGGATTAGTTAGAGAAGGAGCAAGAGCAAGAGAATACGAGATAGCATTATCATGGCTTATAGACTGTGGGCTTATATACCAAGTAAATAGAGTAAATAACAGTAAAGTTCCATTATCTGCATATCAAGATTTTAATGCATTTAAATTGTATTTATTAGATGTGGGGCTACTAGCAGCTATGGCAGGAATAGATGCAAAAACCCTATTAGAAGGAAATGAAGTATTTGAAGAGTTTAAAGGAAGCCTAACAGAACAATATGTTTTATGCCAATTAAAACAATGCACAGAATTAGATGTTTTCTATTGGTCATCAGATACTGGGATGGCAGAAGTGGATTTTATTACACAAATAGGAAAAAATAATGTTCCAATAGAAGTAAAAGCAAGTGAAAATTTACAAGCTAAGAGCTTGAAATCATTTGTACAAAAATATAATACAAAAATCAATGTAAGAACATCAATGTCTAGTTACAGAAAAGACGATTGGATTATTAATATACCTTTATATAACATAGGTAATATAGAAAAAATAGTTTGAGGAGGAATATTATGTGTACAGCGGCAACTTATAAAACAAAGGATTTTTATTTTGGACGTACATTAGATTACGAATTTTCTTATGGAGATGAGGTTACAATAACTCCACGAAATTATCCATTTCATTTTAGAAAAAAAGGAAATATAAATATTCATTATGCAATAATTGGTATGGCGTATGTGGTAGAAGATTACCCTTTATATTATGATGCCATAAATGAAAAAGGATTAGGAATTGCAGGATTAAATTTTGTAGGCAATGCAGACTATAAAGATGAAGCAGAAGGAAAAGATAATATAACACAATTTGAATTTATTCCTTGGATTCTTAGCCAATGTGCTACAGTAAAAGAAGCGCGAAATTTGGTAGAAAAAATGAATTTTATAAATGTTCCATTTAATGATAAATTACCATTAGCGGAGTTGCATTGGATTATTTCAGATAGTGAAGAATCTATAACAGTAGAATCTGTAAAAGAAGGGATTAAGATATATGAAAACCCAGTAGGAGTTTTAACAAATAATCCTCCTTTTGATAAGCAAATGTTTAATTTAAATAATTATATGCATTTATCAACCAAATCTCCAGAAAATACCTTTGCTCAAGGCTTAAATTTAGAAAGATATAGTCGTGGAATGGGAGCAATAGGTCTACCAGGAGACTTATCATCACAATCTAGGTTTGTAAGAGTAGCATTTACAAAAATGAATTCAATTTCTGGAGAAGGAGAAAAAGAAAGTGTAAGCCAATTTTTCCATATTCTAAATTCGGTTGACCAACAAAGAGGATGCTGTAATTTGGGTGATGATAAATATGAGATAACACTTTATACATCGTGTTGTAATACAAATAAAGGAATTTATTATTATACAACATATGATAATCATCAAATCACTGCAGTGGATATGCATAAAGAAAACTTAGATGGAGATAAACTTATACGATATCCATTAATAAAAGAAGAGCAAATAAAAATGCAAAATTAGATTCAAAAAGGGAAAAACAAAAGCTACTACACACTCAATGCTGTCAACCTAACTAATAAAAAATATTATTATCTCAAATTAATTTTACTTTTTAATTAATTTGAGATTTATTCTTTAATTTTTACATAGCTCAAATAAATGTAG
>JBJFFF010000182.1:0-5319 GCA_051891455.1 Clostridia bacterium
CTTTAGATAAACTTACATCTGATTGATAATCTGATGAAAGAACCCAAAGTCTTAGTATATCTGCACCATATTCTTTTATAACCTCTTGTGGACTTATTCCATTTCCTAAGCTTTTTGACATT
Organism: Clostridia bacterium; assembly: GCA_051891455.1. Taxonomy (GTDB): domain Bacteria; phylum Bacillota; class Clostridia; order TANB77; family CAG-508; genus UMGS1933. The sequence goes on from JBJFFF010000182.1 coordinate 123, forward strand.
TTTCTGCCTTGTCCATCCACTGTCCATCCATGTGTTAAAACTTGTTTAAATGGTGCAATTCCATTTACTGCAACAGATGTAAGTAATGATGATTGGAACCATCCTCTGTATTGGTCTGCTCCTTCTAAGTATAGGTCTGCTGGGTATGGAAGCCCTCTATCTACTAAAACACTTTGATGAGTTGAACCAGAGTCAAACCATACATCCATAATATCTGATTCTTTTTTAAATTCTGTATGTCCACATTCACATTTTGCATTTTCTGGCATTAATTCTTTTTCGCTTAGATCCCACCAAGCATTTGAGCCTTTTTCTTTAAATAATTTCTTTATTTTTTCAATAGATTCTTCTGTTATATATTCTTTTCCACATTTTTTACAGTAGAAAATTGGAATTGGAACTCCCCATGTACGTTGTCTTGAAATACACCAGTCTGCTCTTTCAGAAATCATTGTTGTAATTCTTTCAGCTCCCCAACCTGGAATCCATTTTACTTTATTTGCTTCTTCAATTGCTTTATCTCTAAATTTATCTACTGAGCAGAACCATTGCTCTGTTGCTCTAAATATTATTGGATTTTTACATCTCCAGCAATGAGGATAAGCGTGATTTATTTTTTGCTTATATAGTAAAAATTTATTTTCTTCTAGCCATTCAATTATTTTTTTGTTAGATTCATCATATCTTAGTCCTGCAAAAATTCCTGCACCTTTTGTTTGGTAACCTTTTCCATCAACTGTTACAACTACTTCTAATCCATTTTTTAATCCACATAAATAGTCTTCTTTACCATAACCAGGAGCTGTATGTACTGCACCAGTTCCTGTTCCTAATTCAACTACTATGGTATCATCACTACCTAAAACAACTCTTGAATCTCTATCTAAAAATGGATGTTTGCAAAGGACACCTTCTAATTCTTTTCCTAAAAATGTATTTAGTATTTTATATTCTGTGGCTCCTATTTTTTGCATTACATCATCTACTAATGCTTTTGCTATTATTAATTTTTCATTTTCCACTTGAACTAAAGAATATTCAAAATCTCCACCAATTGTTATACCTACGTTACCAGGTAATGTCCAAGGTGTAGTAGTCCAAATTACAAAATATGTGTTTTCAGTATCAAACAAGCCTTTACTAACTCTTACTGGGAATTTAACATAAATAGACATTGTATCTACGTCTTGATATTCTATTTCTGCTTCTGCAAGTGCTGTTTCACAGTCTGTACACCAATATACTGGTTTTAATCCTTTATACATATATCCTTTTTTATACATATCCCAAAATACTCCAAGTTGTCTTGCTTCTGATTCTGGATTATATGTTATATATGGGTGTTCCCAATCTCCTATTGCTCCTAATCTTTTAAATCCTTCTGTTTGTTTATCTTTATATTTTCTTGTAAATTCTTTACATGTGTCTCTAAATTGAGATACTGGAATTTTATCTCTATCTAATCCTAATTTTTCAATTGCCTTTTTCTCTGTAGGCATACCATGTGTGTCATACCCTGGTACATATGGAGTATAATAGCCTTTTAATGCTTTATATCTTACAATAGTATCTTTTAATATTTTGTTTAGTGCATGGCCAATATGAATCTCACCATTTGCATATGGAGGTCCATCATGTAACACAAAACTTTCATGTCCTTCATTTTTCTTTAATATTTTTTCATATAAACCATTATCAAAAACTTCTTTTTGAATTTCTGGCTCTCTTTGTGGTAGGTTTCCTCTCATAGGGAAATCTGTTTGTGGTAAATTTAATGTTTTACCATAGTCTTTCTTTTCTTCGCACATACTATATGTCCCCTTTCTTTTTAGCAGTACTCTTCACTTTTCACTATTAATTCTTCACTAAAAAACCTCGCCCCTATAATAGGGCGAGGTTTTTCTCACGGTACCACCTAATTTATATAAATTAAAAATTTATACATCTCATTTTCCTTTAACGCAAGAAACACGGATAATTTTACTGCTTATTTCAAACTATCAACTCCAAGGTGATAACAAATAAACTATTTTTCACATTGGCTCTCAGCATTTTGCCAAACTCTCTGTTCTGATTTTACTTTTATTTGTGTTGTCCTTTTCCTTGTTTTTATTTTTATGATTATATATCATAGCACATATTTTTCGCTACGGCAATATGTATTTGATAATTTTTTATAAATCAACTTCTTTTTCTGATTCAGTCATATCATATAGTACTTCTTCTAAAACCTCATACTCACCTTTAGCATTTGGGTTAATTTTCCTATCCTCATTTATTCTATCCAAAATGTATTTTATTATTTCTTCAAAAGTCATATTGTTTTTTTCTTTAAAACTATCAATGATTGTTTTTAATTTTGTTTTTAGCATTTTTCTATCAACTTTTTCCGGTATAGCAGGTTTTTGTGGAGCATTATATTCTTGTTCTAAAGATAATTTTATTTCTTTCATAAAATTCCTTCTTTTTTCTCTGTCCTCATTAAAATCAATTTCTTGATTTTCCATACTATTCTTCCTCTTTTTCAGATATTTTTTCTATACTTACAACTTTTCCTTCATTTGTTCTCATAAGTGTTACACCTTGTGTTGATCTTCCAAGTACACTTATTTCTGATGCATTTATTCTAATTATTGTTCCAGTATCTGTTATAAGCATTACATCATCTGTATCATCTACTATTTTAATTCCTACTATTTCTCCAGTTTTTGGAGTTACTTTATATGTTATTACTCCTTTTCCGGCTCTTGATTGCACTCTGTATTCGTCAAGTTCTGTTCTTTTTCCGAAACCATTTTCTGTTATTGCAAGAAGTGTTTTTTTGCTACCTTCTATTATTGGTTCCATTCCAATTACATAGTCTTCTTTGTCTAGCTTTATACCAATTACTCCCTGAGAAACTCTACCTATTGGTCTTACATCTTTTTCTGTAAATGTAATTGCAATACCTTTTCTTGTGACTAAAACAACATTATCTTGTCCATCAGTTAATCTTACATCTATTAATTCATCATCATCTTTTAATGTAATTGATAATAATCCTGTTTTCTTTCCTGAAACATATTCTGTTAGAGCAGTTTTCTTAATCATACCATTTCTTGTTGCAAATAATAGATATTTTCCTTCTGCAAAGTTTTGTATTGGTATTATTGTTGATATTTTTTCATCTGCATCTAATCTTAATAAGTTAACAATTGCAGTTCCTTTGGCTGTTCTTCCAGCCTCTGGTATATCATATCCTCTTAATTTATACATTTTTCCTTTATTACTAAAGAATAAAATTGTATCATGTGTAGAAGCTGTAAATATTTCTTTTACAAAATCTTCTTCTCTTGTTGCAATTCCTGTAATTCCTTTTCCCCCACGTTTTTGGCTCTTATATGTATCTATTGGCATTCTTTTTATATATCCAAAATGAGTTAAAGCAATTACTGTCTGTTCTTCTTTTATTAAATCTTCTACTTCAAATTCGCCTTCAGCTGCAACTATTTTAGTTTTTCTCTCATCTCCATATTTTTCTTTTATTTCTAAAAGTTCATCTTTTATTATTTTATATACTAAAGTTTCACTTGATAAAATCTCTTTGTAATAAGCTATTAATTTCATTAATTCATTATATTCTTCTTCTATTTTTTCTCTTTGCAAACCTTGTAATGTTCTTAGCCTCATATCTAATATTGCTTGTGCTTGAATTTCAGAAAGTCCAAATCTTTCCATCAATTTTTCTTTTGCATCATCATAAGATGTTCTAATTATACGAATAACTTCATCAATATTATCTATAGCAATTCTTAATCCTTCTAAAATATGAGCTCTTGCTTCTGCTTTATCAAGTTCAAATTTTGTTCTTCTTACAATTACTACTCTTCTATGTTCTATATAATGGTCTAAGCATTCTCTTAGTGTTAATATTCTTGGTTCTCCATCAACTAGTGCAAGCATTATTATTCCAAATGTATCTTGGATTTGTGTGTTTTTATATAGTAAATTTAATACAACTTGTGGATTTGCATCTCTTTTTAACTCAATAACAATTCTTACATCATGTTCTCTATCAGACTCATCTCTAATTGCAGAAATTCCTTCTATTCTTTTTTCTTTTACAAGTTCTGCAATATGTTCTATTAATTTTGCTTTATTTACTTGGTATGGTAATGAAGAAACTACTATTCTTCTTTTGCCACCAGACATTTCTTCTATTTCTGCTTCTCCTCTTAGTGTTATTTTTCCCCTACCTGTTGTATAAGCTTTTTTAATTTCTTCTCTTCCTAAAATTGTTGCTCCTGTAGGGAAATCTGGACCTTTTATAATTTGCATCAACTGTTCATCTGTTACTTCATCTTCATCTATTATTTTTACAATTCCATCTATAATTTCTGTTAAGTTGTGTGGTGGAATATTTGTTGCCATACCTACAGCTATACCAGATGATCCATTTAAAAGTAATGCTGGTATTTTGGCAGGTAATACAGTTGGCTCTTGTAATCTATCATCAAAGTTTGGCATAAAATCTACTGTATTTTTTTCAATATCTGCAAGCATTAATTGAGATATTTTAGACATTCTTGCTTCAGTATAACGGTATGCAGCAGGTGGGTCTCCATCTATAGAACCAAAATTTCCATGTCCATCTACCATTGGATATCTTAATGAAAAAGTTTGTGCCATTCTAACTAAAGCATCGTAAACAGAGGCATCTCCATGTGGATGATATCTTCCTAAAACATCTCCAACAGTAGTAGCACATTTTCTATATGGCTTGTCTGGAGTAATTCCATCTTCATGCATTGTATATAAAATTCTTCTATGCACTGGTTTCATACCATCTCTTACATCTGGAAGAGCTCGTGCAACAATAACGCTCATTGCATAATCAATATATGCATCTTGCATCTCTTTTTCAATATTTTTTTGTATAATAGTTTCTTCTTTCTTGTCCATCTTTTTCCTCTTTTCATTTTGTGTATTTTACCTCGTAATTATATATGATTACACTAATTTTTGCAAGGAAAATTGGAGATTTTCTTACGGAAATTATAATATTAATAAACTAGCATTGTAGATAATTCTATTTCTTCTTCTGATAAATTAAAATTACCACCATTATTTACTATTAATTCATGTAAATTTTCTACCTGTTCTACTCTATTTAATACATCTTGTATTGGAATTATTTTTTCCATTTCATTTTCTATTC
>JBJFFF010000183.1:0-5294 GCA_051891455.1 Clostridia bacterium
ATATGCCAATAGAAGAAATAATTAGAATAACAGGATTAACAGAAGAAAAAATAGAAAAAATAGATGATTTAACAAAGGAAGAAAGAAAGCAAAGAATAGCAGAACTAAGAGAAAAAGCAATAATGGATGAAAAAGCTATATATGCTAAAGGACTAGATGTTGGAGAAGAAAACAATAAGATAAAAATAGCAAAAAAAATGTTAGCTGAAAATATGCCAATAGAAGTAATTATTAAAATGACTGAATTAACCAAAGAGAAAATAGAAAAATTAAAATAATGCACATTAAACTGAAAAATTGCCTACTGACAAAACCAAAAAATAGGCTGTAAAATAAATTTATAAAAACCGTGTATAAAGCAATGATTTTCATTGCTTTATTTTTATTTATGTGATATAAAATAGAAAAAAAGGAGGCTGATTTTTTGAAAATTAAAGATGTTAAAGAATTAGAAAAAATCGCAAACAATGTAAGAGTAGGAATAATAGAATCAGTGTATGCAGCAAAATCTGGGCACCCAGGAGGCTCACTATCTATTGCAGATATACTTACAGTTTTGTACTTTAACCAAATGAATATTGACGAAACTAAGCCACAAGATAAATCAAGAGACAGATTAGTATTATCTAAAGGGCATTGTGCACCTGCATTATATAGTACACTTGCCGAAAGAGGATTTTTTGAAAAAGGACTATTAAAAACACTAAGAAATATAAATGGAAATTTACAAGGACATCCAGATATGAACAAAATACCTGGAGTCGATATGACAACAGGGTCTTTGGGCCAAGGGTTATCTTGTGCAAATGGTATGGCAATGGCATCAAAACTAGGAAAAGAAGGAATTAGAGTTTACTGCATTTGTGGAGATGGAGAAATAGAGGAAGGACAAATATGGGAGGCTGCAATGTCTACAAGCCATTATAAATTAGATAATCTATGCTTAATAATTGATAATAATAATTTACAAATAGATGGAAATGTAGATAAAGTTATGAACATATATCCATTAGACGAAAAATTAAAAAGCTTTGGATTTGAGGTAATCCAGGTAGACGGACACAACATACCTGAATTAATAAATGCATTTGAGCAAGCCAAAAAAGTAAAAGGAAAACCAACAGCCATCATTGCAAATACAATAAAAGGCAAAGGAGTATCATTTATGGAAAATGAGGCTGGCTGGCACGGAAAAGCCCCAGATGAAGAAGAATATGAGAAAGCAATGCAAGAACTTAGAAAATAAATTATTGATATAATTGAAGTGGGAAGTGAGATGTGGGAAGTGGGATTTTAGAAATTTCGTCGAAGAAAAACTATCATTTGCACACCTCACACTTCACACTTCCCATATCAAATCGTTTTACGTTAATTTGTTAATAGGAGGATAAAAAGAATATGAATGAAAATAAAAAAATAGCCACAAGACAAAGCTATGGAGAAACCCTAGTAGAACTTGGGAAAGAAAATAAAGATATAGTAGTATTTGATGCAGACCTTTCAGGAGCAACTAAAACATCAATATTTGCAAAAGAATTTCCAAATAGATTTTTTGATATGGGAATAGCTGAGCAAGATATGGTAAGCACAGCAGCAGGAATGTCTACATTTGGAAAAATACCATATGTTAGTACATTTGCAGTATTTGCAGCAGGAAGAGCATATGATCAAATAAGAAATAGTGTATGCTATCCAAATTTAAATGTAAAAATATGTGCAACACATGCAGGAATAACAGTAGGAGAAGACGGAGCAACTCACCAAATGCTAGAAGACTTAGGAATGATGAGAGGTCTTCCAAATATGACAGTAATTTCAACATCTGATGACACACAAACAAGATGGGCAGTAAGAGAAATATCAAAAATAAAAGGACCTGTATATTTAAGACTATGTAGACTTGCAACACCAGTTATATATGAAGAAAACCAAAAATTTGAAATAGGAAAAGCAGTCCAGATAGGAGAAGGCACAGATGCTTGTGTGTTTGCAACAGGAGTAACAGTAGCCCAAAGTTTAAAAGCAAAAGAAAAATTAGAAAAACAGGGGATAAATATAAGGGTAGTAGATGTGCACACAATAAAACCAATAGATAAAGAAATGATAATAAAATGTGCAAAAGAAACCAAAAAACTAATCTCAATAGAAGACCATAATGTAATAGGAGGACTAGGAACATCAATTGCAGATGTGCTTGCAGAGAACTATCCAACAAAACTTACAAAAATAGGAATAAACGATACATTTGGAAAATCAGGAAAAGCAGAAGAACTAATGGAATATTATGGATTAACAGCAGAAAATATAATTAGGGTAATAAAAGAAAATTAAATAAAAAACATTGGCAAGGTTTTTACACCTTGCCAATTTTCCGCTACAGCGGAAACTGGGAGGATATTACCGGATCACGATATCCGTGATCTTGGTGGACCGCAGGAACATTGGATGCTTTTCTGGGGTGCCATACAGCCCATCCTTGATAAAATCAAGGTGGAGAATCCCACCAATTCGGATGGGTTCATAAAGCTTTACGACTACTCCAGAAAGCGTAATGCCATTCTGAATGAAGAGCTTATCGCCTTCCTGCTGCAGCTCATAGACTGTACCGCTTTTTGTTTTAACCGAGATGTGGTGGATGTTCATATCGATACCTCCATATAAATTTTGTACAATATAATTATACTACAATTTACATAAAAAAGCAAATTTTACAAAAAACAACACAAATATTACAAAAATATTACATTTGATAAAATAACCGGTTTTTCTATTTTTTTCTATTGATTTTTTCCCATTTTATTATTATAATGTAAATGTAAATTTATACGATATTGAGGTAATAAAATGATAGAATTTAAAAATGTTTCAAAAACATATAGCACTGGTACAGAAGCGGTACATAATGCTAGTTTTAAAATAGAAAAAGGGGATTTTTGCTTTTTAGTTGGAGCATCTGGCTCTCGGAAAATCTACACTTATTAAGCTTATATTAAAAGAAGAAGAACCTACAGAGGGTAACATTATAATAAATGGAAAAGATACTACATTTTTAAAACCAAAAAGAGTTCCATATTTAAGAAGAAGTATGGGGGTTGTATTCCAAGATTTTAGGCTTTTACAGGATAAAACGGTTTATGAAAATGTAGCATTTGCCATGAACATAGTTAAAGCAACACCAAAGCATATAAGAAGACAAGTGCCAATGGTGCTTTCTTTAGTTGGCTTAAGTGGAAAAGCAAAAATGTACCCAGATGAACTATCTGGAGGAGAGCAACAAAGGGTTGCTCTAGCAAGGGCGTTAGTAAATAACCCATCAATGATAATTGCAGATGAGCCAACAGGAAACTTAGACCCAGAAACAGCATGGGAAATAATGACACTTTTAAATGAAATCAATTTAAGAGGAACAACATTAGTTATAGCAACACATGCTAAAGACATTGTAGATAGAATGAAAAAAAGAGTTATTGAGATAGAAAAAGGCGTAATTATAAGAGACGATAGAAAAGGAGGATACTCGAAATGAAATACAATGTAATTAGTTATTTCCTAAGTGAAGGATTTAGAAATGTGTTCAAAAACAAGAAATCAACATTTTCATGTTTAGGCGTAATGTGTGCAACAATGTTTATATTTGGACTATTTTTTGCAATTAGTCAGAATATAAATAATATGGTAGCAGAAGTTGAAGATGCACAAGCAATAAGAGTATTTGCATTAAATGAGGCAACACAAGAAGAAATAGATACTTTAGGGAAAAAAATAAGCGAAATTGAGGGAGTAAATACAATTACACCAAAAACATCACAAGATGCTTATAATGAAATGAGAGAAGGTTTAGGGGATAAACAAGAGGTTATGGATTCAATGGATCCAACTAAATTTTCAGCATCTTTTATAGTTACATTAACAGATTTAGATTTAAATGAAAGTGTTCAAGAAAGTATACTAAAATTAGATAATGTAAAAAGGATTACAAGTAGTAACCAAACAATATCTACACTATCTAAAGTTGGCAAATGGATAAAAATTTTAACAGGAGCACTTCTAGGAATTTTAATTGTAATATCAATATTTATAATATCAAATACAATAAAATTAACAGTACATGCAAGAAGAAAAGAAATTTCTATAATGAAATATGTTGGAGCAACAAATAGTTTTATAAGAACGCCATTTATAATTGAAGGCGTAATAATAGGACTTGTATCAAGTATTCTTTCTTTAGGAATAATTGGTGTGCTTTACAATGCAGTTGTAAGTAAACTTATGGCATCAGACACAATCCAAACAATTGGAGTAAGTATATTATCATTTAATAATTTATTTACAGAAATTGTAGTAGTATATTTAATTTTAGGAATAGGAATAGGAATACTTGGAAGCTCTATATCAATGAGAAAATATCTTGAGGTATAGAAAACATAAAAATAGGCGGTGAGGCTTATATGAAAAAAAGGTATATAGCTATATCAATAATTGTGGTAATGCTATGTGGAATGTGTAGCATAACTAATGCAGTAAATATGGACGATTTGCAAACAGAAAAAGAAAAAATAACACAAGAGTTAAATGAAGCAAATCAAGGCTTGGAAGATATACAAATTGAACTTACAGAAGCATTAGAAGCAATTAATAAGATAGAGGCACAGATTATTGAAGGCGAAACAAAATTACAAGAAACAGAAAGTAAAATAGCAAAATTAGAAGAAGAAATTAAGACTACAAAGGAAAAATTAGAATACATACAAAAAGATTATGATGCGCAAAAAGAAGCTTTAGAAAATAGACTAGTAGCTTTATATGAAATGGGAGAAACTACATATTTAGATGTTTTATTAAATTCAAAAAACATAACAGATTTCATTTCAAGATATTATCTAATAGGAGAAATTGCTGAGTATGATAATGATTTGTTGGAAACAATTGAAAGAGAAAAGAATAAAATTGAAGAAATAAGCAAACAATTATCTGAAAAAAATGAAACTTTAAAAATAGCAAAAAATACACAGGAAAAAACACTTATTGCTTTAGAAAATGCAAGAACAATAAAAAATAGTTATGCAGCAGAATTAACAGAAGAAGAATTAAATGCACAAAAACAAATAGAAGAATACAATAGTAAGTTAGATAGTATAGATGCACAAATGGCAATTTTAGCAATGGTAGATGGAAATTCAGAATATATAGGTGGAGAATTTTTATGGCCAATACCAGGATATACTACAATAACATCGCCATTTGGAATGAGATTTCACCCAATATTACATTACTATAGAAATAATAATGGTAAA
>JBJFFF010000184.1:0-5237 GCA_051891455.1 Clostridia bacterium
GACTTTGCTCTCGTCATTTCGGTTTTTTGATATGTTAGCCTTTCATTTGGCGAATTAATTGTTACATATTTGGGTGTTGCTGTTCTAATGCTATCCTGAAACATTTCATCTGTATGAAGATTTGTAAGTACTTTCCACAATCTTTTGTCTACATTCGATGCTTTTAATATATATTCTGCTCCATTAAATACAACAATTGTAGAATATTTTATATTATATTTTTCTATTAGAATATTATTAATTAATTCAATTTTATCTCTAACAGGAATTTCTCTTCCTACTATATCCATAAAGTCTTGTAATACTTGTAAATTTGCTACCATTTCTCTTGTATTACTTAAAGATTTCACTGTTTTTGATATGTGTAAATTGTATCCAATTAATATCATTACAATTAAAATTAAAACAACTATTATTGCTATTATCAATTTTTTTCTCCTTGTCTTTAATAATTTTTTCTCATTTTGTTCAAAGTGTTTCTTGTTGCATCAGAAAATTCCATCCTGTTTTTATTTTTTCTTTTTGATGTGTATTTCGTCTTATTTAATAATGGATATACCGTTTCTGCTAGTTCATTAAAAGCCATTAAAAGTGTTTTTGTATATCCTCTCAAATATATTTCACAGTTTACAAGAGAGTCTAAATATTTCACATAGTTTTGTACTTCAAAAGGAATCTTACAATACTTAACATTATCTTTATCAAATAAATCTGTCATAAGGGTCATTGTCGGATCATTATAAGAAGACATCCCCCCTATTAATATGTTGTCTGTAAGGCTTCTAAGTTTTTGCTCTTTATTTATTATTATTTTAATTTTTTCTTGTTTTAAAACATTTTTTGTTTTTAAATTTCTTAAAAATGCTGTAAGCGGTTGAATTGTTAAAACATCCATACTTTGAACCAGATAAATTTCTTGTGACATTTCAAAGCACTCTATATTGGTATTAAAATCCGTATCAATCAAAACAATATCATGCTTTTCCATTAGAGTTACTAATATATTCTCCATATTTTCGTGCTTTCTGTCTTCTCCTGGGACCTCAGTATATACTGTAAGATTTTTAGCAACTTTTATTCCCTCAGCAACACCTTTTTCTAGGTTAGAAATACTATTTTCAGCTATTTTTCTTAATCTTTCCTCATTACTTGTAAAAATATAATATGAATTTTTATTCTGTGTCATATCTAAAATAGCCGTAGATATATTCATTTCTGATAGTGTTAATCCTAAATTATTAACAATGAATGAAGTTCCATTTTTTGTTGTACCTACAAATGAAACTATTTTTTTCTCACTTGTAAGTAATGTATTTAAAGGCATTGTATTGTGGCTTGTTGGTTCAATATAATGCTTTTCTTCTGTTTTTACATCAGTTTCTTCATCTTCTACAATATTTTCATTTATGTTAAATAAATCAATGTCGTCATCCTCTGTATCATTTTCTTGCATATCAAACACATCGACATCATTTGAAGTCTCTACATCTTCATATGCAGTTTCTTCTTGATCCATATTAAATAAATCAAAATCCATATCCTCTACTGAATTTTCTGTTACATTTTCTTCCTCATTAGGAGCTATACTAAATAAATCAATGTCAAATTCATCTTCTTCATTTTTTTGAGGCACTTCCTTTCTTGGTCTACCTCTTCCCCTCTTTGGTTTGTCTTCTTCTATTTCCTGGATTGGATTTTTTCTTGGTCTGCCTCTTCCTTTTTTAGGTGTTTCGTGTTCTTCCTCCTCAAATAAGTCAAGTTCTGTCTCATCTTGTTTCACAACTTTCTGTTGTATCTTTACAGTTTTTTGGTTATTTAATTCCGAAGGAATAACTATTGGCTTTGTTATTTTTTCCGTGTCATTCTTCAACATTTTTACATCAACTTTTTTTTCTTCTGAATTAATTGTTTTTAAATTTCTTGGAGTATATGGTTCTTCTTTTCTACTATTTATAACAGAAAATGTTGATAATTGTTGATATTTTGGTGACTTTTGTTCTAGAACAGCCTTTACGTGTAGTGGTAAGCATTTTATTATTATTTTTAATTGTGCATCTGTATATTGGGAAACAATGTTATTAAAGCTATCTACATATTTATCTTCATTTTTTCCAAGTCTTTTATAATGGGCTAAAATATTTTGAACTTCTGATTCACTTACACCGTTTTCGTCATCTGTTTGGTACATTCCAGTTTTTCCTTCAACTTTATATGCAACTTTAGCTTCTTTCTTGGTTCTTGGCTGATGCATCAATCTACATAGATTATCAATATTTCTCTCGTCTCCTATTAATGCATTATACATCCCTATTTCAAATAATTTTGTTAACATATCATCTGACTTAGTTCTTCTATCCGCACATATAAGTATAACCTCAATATTAGTTCCACTTGCATTCTTAGTTTCTTCATTTATTTTCTCTAGTTTTTCAAATAAGAATTTATCTATTGTGTCATAATTATTATTTGCAAATGGCTCTAAGTCCTCACTCACTACTATTCTATCATAATCTTTATTATTTTGTAATTCTTTCAAAATAGCATTAAAGTAATAAACATTTTTATATGATAAAATTTCTCTGTAATCTTTTTGATATTTTTTCATTATTGCTTCTGAAATGTTATCATTATTAACTGCAAATAATACTTTCATCTCTTAACCCCTCCAACCCATTACTACTATAGTAAATATTAGTGGCAGCACTTGACATACTACTAATAATGTTACAAATGTCATTATTATTCCATAGCCTTTATGTTTTTTGTCTAGTCTTCTAGTTCCTAAAACATATTGATTTAAAGCACCAATTACTATTCCTATGAAGCAAACTGGTATACTATAAATTCTAACAACGTTTAATATGTATGCTGCTAATCCGTAAGCTTCTGAGTCATATTTTTCTGTGTATTCATCTAGTTTAGTATTTACCTCTTTTTTTATAGTTAAAATTTCGTTTGCATTTTCTTCTTCTAAAGTGTTTGCTGTGTTTTCCGCAAGCACAACAGTATTAACTGCTAAGCTTAATATTATTACTAATATTACTCCTACTATTATTTTTTTCATAATTTCCTCCTATTATTTTTCACATTTTACCTTCTAATATAATACAATATATTAAAAAAAATAGCAAGAAAAAAATGGATTTTTTCTTATAAAAAAAAGAAAAACACCCGAAGGTGTTTTATCTTTTACATATTTATTATTCTGCTGATTCTGTTTCTGGAGCTTCATAAGCTTCTAAGATAGCTGTTTGAATTTTTTCTCTAGTTTCAGCATTGATTGGATGAGCTATATCTTTAAATTCTCCGTTTGGAGTTTTTCTACTTGGCATAGCTATAAATAATCCATTTTGGCTTTCGATAACTTTAATGTCGTGAATTACGAATTCATTATCGAATGTTACAGAAGCAACAGCTTTCATTCTGTTTTCTGAATTTACTTTTCTTAATCTTACGTCTGTTATTTGCATGTATAGTGCACCGCCTTCCAAAGTTATAAATTTTCTTGCATTAAATATTAACATATATCTAATGTCTAAATATATATTCGCCAAAAAAATATTTTTTCCTTCTTGTTTTTACAAGATATTTTATTTTTTCTTTTTTAATTATGGTAACATATTGAATTTTTTTATTTTTCATTGTATAATAGTCGTGTTGCAATTTTAGAAAGGTGTTGAAAAATGGTTAATTTAGATAATATTGAAAATTTAAAAAAATATAAACACATACATTTAATTGGAATTGGTGGGGTAAGCATGAGTGGTATTGCAGAAATATTGCACCATTTTGGTTTATTTGTAACTGGTTCTGATTGCACAAAGAGCAAAATAACTGATAGATTATCAAGCCATGGTATTTTTGTATCTATTGGTCATTCTACTTCATTAGTAGAAAAAGCAGATTTAGTAATTTATTCTGCTGCAATTAAACCAGATGATCCTGAACTTGTTTGTGCCAAAGAACGAAACATTGTGATAGTAGAAAGAGCGGATTTCGTAGGATTCTTAACTCGTATATATCACGATACTATAGGTGTTTCTGGAACTCATGGAAAAACAACTACAACTTCTATGATTTCTTTATGCTTTGTTGAAGCAGGTCTTGACCCTAATATTCAAGTAGGTGCATATCTAAAACAAATTAACGGAAATTACAGAGTCGGTAATAGTGATTATTTTATTTTAGAAGCTTGTGAATATGTTGAAAGCTTTTTAAAGTTTAATCCTAAATCTGCAGTTGTTTTAAATATAGATAATGACCATTTAGATTATTTTAAAACTTTTGATAATATAAAAAATGCATTTAATAAATATGTATCATTACTTCCAAGAGACGGATTGTTAGTGACAAATGGTGACGATGAAAATTGTCTTGATCTAAGGAAAAGTACATATGCAAGAACTGTTACTTTTGCTATAAATAATCAAAAGGCAAATTTTATTGCTAGAAACATCTCTTTTGATACAAATGGTTTTGCAAAATTTGATGTTTATTATAATAACAACTTTTATGCTGAATTTAAATTATCTATTCCTGGTATGCACAATGTTTATAATGCTTTAGCTTGTATTGCAATTTGTGTAAATTACGGAATTGATAAATATACAATTAAAACTGCATTGAAAAAATTTACTGGTGCAAATCGTAGATTTGAATTAGTAGGTTCATATAATAACATTTGTGTTTATGATGACTATGCACACCATCCAAGTGAAATATTAGCAACTTTAAGAGCTCTTCAAAAAAAATCATTCAGACAATCTTGGGTTGTTTTCCAACCTCATACTTACAGTAGAACAAAAGAATTGCTTGATGATTTTGCAAAAGCCTTATTAGATTTTAATAATATAATTATTACTGATATTTATGCTGCAAGAGAGCACAATATATACAATATATCTTCTCAAGATTTAGTTGATAAAATAAATTCTTTAGGGAAAAAAGCTATTTATATACAGGATTTTGACGATATTGCTAAGTACATAAAAGAACGTGCCTGTCCAAATGATATAATTTTAACCATGGGAGCTGGTACAGTAGTAGAAGTATCTAAAAAAATTTTGTTATAAAATAAAAGAAAGTGGAAATCTGGACGATTTCCACTTTCTTTTAAACTTTTGCTTTTACTATTATCCTTGCATTACTATCATCTGTACATGTTACTAAAGTTACTTCTATATTGTCTCCAGTATTTCTTGTTATATATGCCACATCTTCAGGTGTTGTTTCATATT
>JBJFFF010000185.1:0-5191 GCA_051891455.1 Clostridia bacterium
TATTCTTATTTTAAAAAATATGTTATTTAAAATTATCGATATATATATATATATACAGCCATAAGGGTTACAGTCTTTAACATATTTTTTCCTCCTCTTTTGTCTCCTTTTTATATTATTTAACACTATTTTCAAATTGTTGTCAAGTAGTTTTAAAGTAATTTCTAGGGTAATTGTCAATGTGTAGACAAAAATTTAAAATTTTTTTAAAAAACTATATACTTTTTTAAAATTCTAGTGTATAATTTAATAAGTTAAGAAATAATATTTATGGTAAATATTATTTTACATTGGTCCTTCTGGGACCAAACCCGAGTAGACGCCGAGCGTCGCAAAAAGCCATTCAAACGAATGGCTTTTTATTATATTCTTTTGTTTTTTAACTGTCTCATAATTCCTAAAATATCTTTAACACTAAAGAAATATTTTTCTGCTCGTGTTAATTGAATATTATGTTCATGCTTATACACAATTTTATCTACAAATGTTAACATATCAGATACTTGAAATAATCGCTTTTCTTTATGATCAAATTCTATCCTGTGTTCAACATTATTTTTAGTCATTAATAATGTATCTATTATTGCTCCAAGTGCATCTTGACCATTATCATAATATACAACTACTTTTTTAAATTGGTCTATGTAGTCACTTATTGAATTAAAAAAATCATTTATTTTAATGGCCAGTTCTCTATTTAGTTGACTTTTGTTATTCTTGAATCGTTTATCTACTATAATGGTATGTATTTTCACTTCTACTCTTTTAGAAAAATAAAATATAGTCCAAAAAATATCTTTTCTTTGTTTGAGCTCAAAATGTGCATAATCTCCTCTTCTTGCTACTAAATCTGCTAAATGTATCATTCCGTTATATTTTGCTCTTTTTAGCCTATTATTTAAATATTCTAAGTCATTAGCTATTGAGTTATCACTTTCATGTATTGTAAATGAAACTCCATATAATTTTGAACTTTCTTCTTTAAATCCGAAATCTCCACTTTCATCTATAAATATGTTAAGTCTTCTTTTAATTTCAATCACCTACTTTATACATTTACTTCATCCATTAAATAATATAATACAATTGGCAAAAAAGCAAGCAAAATAGTTCGACATTTTTTGTCGAATTAAATTTTTTCTTGTAAGTTATTTACTATTTTTATGTTGTTGTGCTATAATAGGTACGTATTTTTTATAAAAGGATGTGTTTTTATGGCAGAGTTAAGATTTATTCAAGATTTCCCTGCAAAAGGAGTTAAGTTTATTGATATATCTCCAAAACTTACTGACAAAGATGATTTTAAAGCAATTATTGATGAGATGACTTCTAAAGTTCCTTCAAATGTAGATTATATAATTGCACCAGAATCTAGAGGTTATATTTTCGGTACAGCTATGGCTGTTGCTTTAGGTCTAGGAT
The DNA here is from genome assembly GCA_051891455.1 of Clostridia bacterium. Taxonomy (GTDB): domain Bacteria; phylum Bacillota; class Clostridia; order TANB77; family CAG-508; genus UMGS1933. The sequence continues at coordinate 1,423 of JBJFFF010000185.1, forward strand.
TTGTTCCTATTAGAAAACCTGGTAAACTTCCAGATGATTTAGTTTTAACAGTTGAGTACGAAAAAGAGTATGGAAAAGATAAACTTTGTCTTCCAAAAAATGAGAATTATGAAGGCAAAAACTTTTATTTTGTTGATGATGTTTTAGCTACAGGTGGAACACTAAATGCAGCAAAAGAGTTAGTAAAAAAAGCTGGCGGAAATTTTGTTGGAGCTGGAGTTTATATTAATATCAAGGCTTTGAATAATCTTCAAATAAATACTGTGGAGAATTTATAAAGTATTTAAAAGGCGGTTAAACATCGCCTTTTTATAATAAAATTTTTTTAGATATATTAATAATTTGAAAGGATTGCTTATGAAAGATGTAATGGTTTATTTTTTATTATTTTTAATTTATTCTTTTTGTGGTTGGGCTCTTGAGGTTTTAGGCAAATTAATCGAAAAAAGAAGATTTATAAATAGAGGATTTTTAATTGGTCCATATTGCCCTATTTATGGTTTTGGGGCTTTGGCAATAACTTTTTTATTAAGAAGATACTCAGATGATGCTATTACACTTTTTATAATGGCAATTCTTGTGTGTGGAGTATTAGAGTATTTTACAAGCTATATTATGGAAAAACTTTTTAAAGCTAGATGGTGGGATTATAGCCAAAAGAAATTTAATATTAATGGCAGGGTTTGCTTAGATACAATTATTCCTTTTGGATTGCTTGGGCTTTTTATTACATATGTTTCAAATCCTTTCTTTTTAAATATATTAAATAAATTATCATTTACTTGGCTTGTAATCTTATCTGCTTGTTTGTTTATAATTTTTATTGTAGATAATATTTTATCTTTTAATATTATATCTACTGTAAGAACTACAACTAAAGGATTATATAAAGAATTGGATAATACTGAGGAAATTACTAAAAAGGTTAAAGAAATTTTACTTTCTAAATCTGTTTTACATAGACGTTTAATTCATGCTTTCCCAAGCTTAGAGTCTATTAAGGCTAGAATTAAAGAGAATACTAGAAAGATAAAGGAAAATACTGAGAAATTAAAAGATAATCTTGAGCAGAGGTTTAAATAATAATTTGTAGGGCAAATATTATTGGCGAACATCGTAGGGGTCGCACTCCTGGGCGACCCGCAGATACATTAAATTTCTAATTACGGGGCGCCGAAGACTGCGCCCCCTACAAATTACAATTTTTAGCTTAATTTTATTATTGCATGTAATGTGCTTAAGTCTTCGTTTTTAATAACCACTATGTGCTCATTTTTTTCATATTTGTATAAACATTTTATTTTATCTTTATATTTTATTTCTTTTTTATACATTATTTCTATATTGTTAAAAGTATTGTTTTGGTAAACTTCTTCTGGTAGGCTTTCTATTGCATAGTCCAAATAGTATAAATTGTTTAGATGATTGTTTGTGTCTATTTTTGTTCTTCCTATGGTTTCTTCATATGCTAGTTCTAGTCCTTCTGGTTCTTTTAGTTTGTCTATTATTTCTTCTTTAAAAACACATTTATCATTTTCGCCATATTTTTCTTTTAGTTCAGGTGGTACTCTCATAATTCTTTCAGTTTCAGAATTTACGAATACCCATTTTGAAGTTGCAATTGCCACTAGCTTTTCTCCATTATATATTTCAAAATCACGCCAAGAATAACACTTTTCCATTGCTCTTGGCCATGTGTTAATTTTTAATTTATCTTCACATTTTGGTCTATCAAATACTCTTACTTTCCAGTTTAATAGTAACCAAGCTGTATGTGTTTCTGGCTCATTATTTAATCCGTTTCCTAAACTATCTGCATGGCTTACTGCTATATCTTGCATATAATTTATAATTGCTTGATTACTTAGTTTATTTGTTCTATCAACATCTAAGTATTTAACGGTTTCTTCTTTACTATATGTTTCCATTGTTTTCTCCTTTTCTTATATTGGGTCAAGCCTATGATGTTCGGGCAAAGATGGAACCCTGCCCCTACATAAAATTCTATTTTCTAGCAATAAGGTCTGTCTATTTCAATAACATAATAATATTTTTCTTCTTCTGGTTCAATGTTATTGTTTAAATATTCTTTTATGTAGTCTGCTGTGTAGTCTTTCTCGTATGGAACTACGCAATCAAATAAAATATTAGTATGAGTAGTTCCTTCTACTATTCTGAAATCATGAATTTCCAAAGAATTATCTAATTTATGTATTGTACTTACTATTAATTGTTTTAATTTATCTACTTTCTCATTTCCAATTACTACTGGATCCATGTGTATTGTTAAACTTATACCTAAGTTTTCTCTAAAGTCATTTTCTATATTGTCCATTAAATCGTGAGCTTCTAACATATCCATATTAGAATCTATTTCTACATGAACTGTTACAAAGTCATTATGAACTCCATAATTATGGATTACTAAATCATGTATCCCTTGTACATAATCATATGATAAAATTCTTTTTGTAATCTCATCTACACGCTCTTTTGTTGGGATTATTCCTATTATTGGCTCTAGGACTTCTTTAACCATTTGTACAGAGCTATATATTACAAATAAAGAAACTACTAAACCTAAATATCCATCTATATTAATATTAAATTTCTTCATAATTAACATTGATATTAATATTGCTGTTGTTGAAAGTATATCGTTTCTTGTATCTATTGCAGTGGTTTTTAATGTATTGGAATCAATTGCTTTCGAAAAATCTAAATAAACAATCATTTGTAGTGTTTTTCCTACAATAGCTATAAACAATATTAAAAATGTTATATTATTTATAACTAATTCTTCTGGATGTATTATTTTCATTATTGATTCTTTGGCAAATACTAATCCCATTATTAACATTAGAATTGCTATTGCAAATCCTGAAACATATTCATACCTTGCATAACCATATGGATGCTCATGGGTTGGTTTTCTGCTTGCTAATTTAAATCCAACAATTGTAAGCGCTGAAGATAGCATATCTGATAAGTTGTTTACTGCATCTGCCATAATACTTACACTGTTTGATATAAAACCAATAATTAGTTTGATTATTCCTAGAATTAAGTTTGATATTATTCCAAATATGCCTGCTACTTTTCCATACTTGTTTCTTACTTCTGGATTTTCTGTGTCTTTATAGTTTTTTATAAATATTTGTTTTAACACGTTGTTTCTCCTTTATTATTTAATTATGGTTATCTTTCAAATTGTGGTTTGCAAAAGCGTTGGCTTTTGCAAACTGAAGTGCGAAGTGAGAAGTGTGAGGTGCGATTTTAGGGTAATTTCTTCGAAGATTTGCCCTTACCAATCACACTTCCCACCTCCCACATCTCACCTCCAAATTACAATTTTTTAATAATAACCAATTTAAAAATGATCGGGCATTATACCCGATCTTATTCTTTAGATTAATAATTTTCTGCTTTTATTTCGAAGTATGCTCTTGAGTGTTCACATACTGGGCAAATTTCTGGTGCTTTTGTTCCTACTACTATATGTCCACAATTTCTGCATTTCCATATTTTAACTTCTCCAGCTTCAAATACTGTTCCATTTTCTACATTTGCTAATAATTTTCTATATCTTTCTTCATGTTCTTTTTCAATTTTTCCTACTGCTTCAAATAAATATGCAATTTTGTCAAATCCTTCTTCTTTAGCTTCTTTAGCCATTCTTGCATACATATCTGTCCATTCATAGTTTTCTCCTGCTGCTGCATCTGCTAAATTTTCTTCAGTTGCTGGAACTGCTCCTCCGTGTAATAAT
>JBJFFF010000186.1:0-5184 GCA_051891455.1 Clostridia bacterium
TAATAATCAAATGAGTTTGCATAAAAAATTTGAAAATAACTTGAATGTAATATCAAAAAATATGAGAGAAATAAGAAATGATAAGAATATTTCACTTTCTAATCTTTCAGATAAGTTAATGTTAATGGGAATAGATATTTCAAAACAGTCTTTACATAGAATTGAAAATAATCAGAGGTCAGTTAGAGATTATGAATTATCAGGTATAGCTTTAGCGTTAGGAGTATCAACAGATGAGTTGCTAATGAATTTTATTGAAAGTATAAAGTAAAAGACATAAAAACATTTACTTTGTTATATGTCTTTTATTTTTTTAGCCGAATGAGAGCCTCTACAAGAGGCTCTCATTCGGCTAAACTGATTGTGTTGTTGTCATTAATTTTTTTGTTCCATCAATAATTTCTTGGATTTCCTTACGTATTTTTTTGCTCAACTTCGCATCTTTCATACGGTCTTCACCAATGCTTATCAATATGTTGCCATATCTTTCAATTTCTTTTGAGTAGGTTTCGATTTCTTCTTTATCTCCAGAGAAATAAAGTTTATATCTAGCCTTATGCACAGCTTTTAAGTAATCATAGCCCTCCTTATAAACTTTGTGTGCTTTGTAAGTGCTGATTATCTTAACCAAGCTGAGAATACCATTCAAAAGAAAACCTGCATAGGTAATGCAAACGGCAATAATGCACATGACATCGGCTTTTCCCATAATAAATCGCAAAGTTATATCGCAAACTGCTATCCAATATAATACTGACCAAACTTTCCGTAAAACCTTTTTAACTTTCATAACTATTCCTCCAAAAAAAATTTTTTTAATATTTAGTCAACCCCAGCTGTAAAACGGAGTTGCAAAGTTAAACTTATATTAATTATACCATTTTTCTTTAAAATTGGCAAATTTTCCACATATTATTGACTTTATTAGGCATATTTGATACATTTATCTCATCATAAAACAACTAAAAGGAGGGTGAAATATAATGAATAAAATGGAATTAGTTGCAGCAATGGCTGAAAAAACAGGTGTAACAAAAAAATCTGCTGATGAATCATTAAAAGCACTTATAGATACTGTAACAGATGCTTTAGTAAAAGGGGATAAAGTTCAATTAGTTGGTTTTGGTTCTTTTGAAGTAAGAAAAAGAGCTGCTAGAAAAGGTAGAAATCCACAAACCAAAGAAGAAATCAAAATACCTGCATCAAAATCACCAGTATTCAAAGCTGGAAAAGCACTAAAAGATACTGTTAATAAATAAATGTAAAAACGAGGCTTCATAATAGGTCTCGTTTTCACATATAATCTATATAATTCAAAATTAATGTTTGAATATTTTTTCTAAAACTGGCTTTAATTTTTCAGGTGTTACAGGTTTTTCAATATAACCATCAAATCCTACCGAATTTACAAAATATTCTTTTTGGTCTTTGCTAATAGTGTGAATAACTACTGGTGTAGAAAATCCTTCAAAAGACTTTAATTCTTTTAATAGTTCAGGACCTGTACCATCAGGATATATGTTATTGCTAAATATTACATCATATTTATTACCATACGTTATTCGATCTATTACATCATCTTTTCTTTTTTCTATATCTACAATAAAGCCCAAACTCTGTAGAACTTTTTTCGTATTGCTAAAAGAAGTAAGCATATAATCGCCAATCAATGCTCTTTTCCCTTCATATATTGGGTCTTTTTTTAAATCTCCATTAATCGTTTTATAGCATCCTAATCTTTCATATTCTTCTTCTTCATACTTATTTAACATTTCTTTTAATTGTATATTTTCTTTAAGATACATAGAACATTTACCATTTAATTTAGCTTGTTCTTTTTGGTGATATATTAACCTTTTCGAGTATTTATTTTTTTCTGCTAGAAGAATGCAGACTAATGTAATTATAGCAATAACTAATATTAATATTGATAAAAAAACATATTCGTTCATAGAACACCTCCTTTGCTTAAATATTGCTTACTATACGTCTATCTAAAAAAATAAACTTCCGATATAGTTATATGTTAAAACATTTTTAAACATAATACAATAGTAGTAAGTTTATATCAAGGGGAGGTGGCAAAAATAGTTACAAAAACGCGAAAAATAATAGCTAATAATATAGTCTATTTTAGAGTAAAAAAACGGTTGGTCGCAAGAATATTTTGCGGAATTGCTGGGAACAAGTCCGGGTTATGTATCCGAAATGGAACATGAAAAAAGAAATATATCAAGCGACTATATAGACCATTTAGCAAACATATTTAAAATTGAGCCACACGAATTGTTAGTAAATCGTTTACCCGTTGATAATAGGCGAATAGATAGACGTAAGAGATAAGTACCAGTTATCTCTTATTTTTATAGTAAGTATCATCATTATAACATATAATTTTTATTTTGGACATATATACCGTACAAATAAACGGCTCTTATTTGTACAGAACAAATGCTACAATATTCATGAGGTGAAAGCACATGGATGATAGTGTTCTAACATATAAAGATTATGGTGATATAGCATTTGATATAAAAAGTATTATGGATAAAAAAGGATTCACAGTAACAGGAATGGTAAAAAGAACTGGATTACATCATAGAGTAATAAGAAAATATTATGAAGGAACTGCTGTAAGATATGACAAAGAAGTTTTAGCTAAATTATGCTATGTTCTTGGGTGTGAATTAAGTGATATTATGTATTATAAAAAACCTAAAAATTAACTTCAAAATAAAAAATAGTATAGGTCTATAATAGCCTATTACTTTTTTATAGATAAAAAGAGATTACATAGTCGTAATCCCTTTTTTTGTTTATTTGTTAAATTCATCTTTTATTTCTTTCAATGTTTTTACTTGATTTCTGTGATTGAATCTGACAAACTGATTTATACTTCCACAAATATATTCTAGTTCTTCCTGTGAAAGAACACTTAAAATATAATTGATTCTTCTTATCATTCTTTCTTTTTCTTTTGTTTCTTTATTATCTAATAGTAATTCATCTAATGTATAGCCAGAAATTTCAGATATTCTTAAAAAAACTTCAATGTTGTTAACTTTGCTAGTTGCATTTTCTAATCTTGCAGCAGTATGAATACTAATACCGATTTCCTCTGCAAATTCTTCTCTAGTTTGTTTTAATTCTTTTTCTCTAATTTTTCTGATTTTTTCACCGATTTTATTGTAGTTCATACTTTTTTCCTCCTATATAATTGTATATTTTTTGAAAAAAAAACTACATATCAATTTTGCACTAATTTGCTACTCAAATTTGGCACATAACATCGTTGTAACCATATATATTTCAAGAAACCTATTTTTAACTACCAATAAAATCGACAAATTCTCACAAAATGTCATTACAAATTTCGACATACTTTTTATGTTGTAATCTATATAATTCTGTCAGAATTTGTCAGTTGAATTTGGAGTGTAAAGATACTAAAGATAAAATGTATCAAATAAAACAAATGATGGATGTTGATTATACTTTTTTATTCATGCTGACAAATTTTATTGTAAAGGGGGTTGTAGATAATCTAATACGCTTTACTTTCAAATTTCTTCGGACAAGTTCCGAATTTTGAAATTTGGAGGTAAATATGAAAGATTATTTAAAATGTCCTCTTTCACAGGAAGAAAGAGATTTAATTACTGCAATTATTTGGATTACAGCTAGAGATTATAAAAAAAGGATGTATAAAAGGAGTCGACATGTACTATTGCCTATTGATGACATAGAAATATCCGTTGAGGATGAATATGATTTCTTTGGATTTCAAACAAGGGGTAATTCTGACTTTGCAAATCCCATTGATGAATATGATAAAATTAGTATAGTTGACTATGTTGATGATGTTCTATTAGAACTCTCACTAGATAAGTTTAAAATAGCATTGACTTTTGATGAAAAGTTAGTGCTATTTTTATGCTTTTTTAAGCATTATTCAGAAAAGAAAGCAGCCTATTTGCTTCAAGTAAAAATAAGAAGAATTAAATATTTAAAGGAATCATATAAACTGAAAAAAGAAAAATATTTAGGAGGATTAAAAAATGTTTAATAATTTTTCGTTAAGTAATATTGAGATAGAAAAAATATTATTAGATTTTGAAGATGAAATAAAAAGAGCGTCTAAAATCAATGGAAAGCTTGATACTGACTGCTCTCAAGAGATTAGGATAGCAATTTATAAGAAACTATCAAAAAATAAAATTTAAAAAAATTTTAAAAATTTTTCAAATTTTCGGACTTTTTGTATGTGTGCATACCATTTACCTAGTAGAAGGATAAATTTTCACTTTGAGGAAAGTGAGGTAAATGTGTATGAGAAAAAAATTAAATAAAGTATCAGTCAAACATTATTTGCCACCCTGAAATTTTACTTAAAAATAAAATTTAGGAGTGAAAGTTATGTTTAGAATAATAATTGAATTAATAATGTTTGGCTGTACTATTTTTACAATAATACATGTTATACAAAAAATCAAAGACAAAAAACAAGACAAATATAAAAGAACACCAAAGTTATCTGAATTAAAAGGAAAAGAATTTACAAAGTATATAGATGATTTAACAAAAGATTTACATTAGTATTATTGTGTCTAAAAATAGGGATACAGAAAGTCAACCATTTTAATGGAAAGGGTTGATATGAGTAATAAATCAGAAATTATTTTATTGTATTATGAAGAAAAATTAAATATCATTGAAATAGCTGATAAGTTAAATATTAGCAAACAATATGTTTCTAAAATAGTACGAAAAGATTATAGACATTCTCTAGAAAAAGAGCAAAGAAAAAAGCAAACATTGATTAAAAGAAAAGAACAACTAAAACTTAACAAGAAGGCTTATATGGCGAAGAAAAAAGCTGATAATTCTTATGAACAGCTAATATGGAAGCATAATCAAGCTACTGCTGAACTTTCAAAAGGAAAAACTATAAATAACAGAGCTTTTAAAAAGTGGAATTCTTCGATTTATGGTTATTATGATAAAGCTAGAGAATATCGAGTAAAAGATGAATTCAAAGATAAGGTGTCTTATGCTACACCTAAAAAAATTAAATGGTATTAAGGAGGCGACAAAATGGAATTTTATAAGCCTTTTGTAGTTTTAAATGCAGATAAATTTATAGAATTATGTGAGAAAAAACTGGGAGATAATATAACTGCAGAT
>JBJFFF010000187.1:0-5094 GCA_051891455.1 Clostridia bacterium
GCTCTGTTCTACATAGTCCAACACCGTCAGCTCCTAATTCAACAGCTTTTTTAGTGTCTCTTGGGTTATCAGCATTTGTTCTAACTTTTAATTGTCTAAAGCTATCTGCCCATGCCATTATTCTTCCAAAGTTTCCACTAATTTCAGCTTCATGAGTTGGGATGTCTTCTCCATAAATGTTTCCTGTTGTTCCATCTATAGATATATAATCACCTTTATGGAATACTCTTCCACCTAATTCAAATTCTTCTTTTTCTTCATTTATTTTGATATCTCCGCATCCTGCAACACAGCAAGCACCCATACCACGAGCAACAACTGCTGCATGTGATGTACGTCCACCACGAACTGTAAGTATACCTTGAGCTGCAGCCATACCTTCAATATCTTCTGGAGTTGTTTCTAGACGAACTAGTACTACTCTTTCACCTTTTCCACCTTTTCCTAATTCTTTAGCTTCTTCTGCAGTAAATACTACTTTACCTGCACCAGCACCTGGAGCTGCATTTAATCCAGTTCCAATTACTTTTGCTTCTTTTAAAGCTTTGCTATCAAATACTGGGTGTAATAATTGGTCTAATGATTTTGCTTCTATTCTAAGAACTGCTTCTTCAGGAGTAATCATTCCTTCATCTACTAAATCACAAGCGATTTTTATAGCTGCTGGAGCTGTTCTTTTTCCATTTCTTGTTTGTAAGAAATATAATTTTCCTTCTTGGATTGTGAATTCCATATCTTGCATATCACGATAATGGTTTTCTAGTTTAGTTGCTAATTCCATAAATTCTTTATAGCATTCTGGTAAATCTTCAGCAAGTTTTGTGATAGGTTGTGGAGTTCTAACACCTGCAACAACGTCTTCACCTTGTGCATTAATTAAATATTCTCCATATATACCTTTTTCACCTGTAGCTGGGTCACGAGTAAATGCAACACCTGTTCCAGATGTTTCTCCCATGTTACCAAATACCATTGCTTGAACGTTAACTGCTGTTCCCCAATCTCCTGGTATATCGTTCATTCTTCTATAAACAATTGCTCTTGGGTTGTCCCAGCTTCTAAATACGGCTTTAACAGCTCCCATTAATTGTTCTACTGGTTCTTGTGGGAATTCTTGTCCATTCATTGCGTTTTTGTAAACTTCTTTAAATCTTTTTACTAATTCTTTTAAATCATCTACATTTAATTCTGTATCATAATGAACACCTTTTTCAGCTTTTAATTCATCAATGATTTTTTCAAAGAATGACTTTGGAACCTCCATAACAACATCTGAATACATTTGAATAAATCTTCTGTATGAGTCATATGCAAATCTTGGATTTCCAGTTTTTGCGGCAAATCCTTCAACTGCTACATCATTTAAACCTAAGTTTAAAATTGTGTCCATCATACCAGGCATTGATGCTCTAGCACCACTTCTTACTGATACTAATAATGGATCTGAAGTATCTCCAAATTTTTTACCTTGCATTTTTTCTAGTTCTTTTAATGCAGCAAAAATTTGGCTTTGAATTTCTTCATTAATTGTTTTACCATCCTTGTAATATTCTGTACAAGCTTCTGTTGAAACTGTAAAACCTTGTGGGATTGGTAATCCTAAATTTGTCATTTCTGCTAAGTTAGCACCTTTACCACCTAGCAATTCACGCATGTTTGCGTTTCCTTCTTTAAAAAGATAAACATATTTTTTGCTCATATAAACAAACCTTCTTTCTTTTCTTTTTTTACCGTGTGCTATTATATATCAAATAATTTCAAAAATCAACTTTTTTTTGAAATATTTATAATTTCCATATTTGCGGGCAGGGGTGGAACCCTGCCCCTACAAATTAAATATTCAAAATTGCATTTCTAGCCAATTCGTCGCATCTGTTATTGAACTCATTATCACTATGCCCTTTTACTTTTATGAATTCTACTTCGTGCTGTTTGACTAATGCATATAATTCAAGCCATAATTCCTTATTTTTTACTGGTTCTTTTTTAGAATTTTGCCAATTCTTTTTTATCCAATTTTCTATCCAATGTTGATTAAATGCATTTACTACATACGCACTATCACTATAAACTTGCACTTTGCAAGGTTCTTTTAATAGTTTTAAGCCTTCTATTACTGCTGTTATTTCCATAACATTATTTGTAGTATCAGGATTTCCACCGCTTATTTCTTTTTTGGTGTCCTTATACATAAGTATAGTTCCCCATCCCCCTGGGCCTGGGTTTCCTGAACACGCCCCGTCTGTGTAAATGATAACTTCTTTATTCATAATGCCTCCTTTTATTTTTACATATATAATATCTTATAAAAGGGCGGACACGGGGCCCGCCCCTACAATCGTTTGCAATTGTTTTATTATCTTTTTATTGATTTTCATTGCACTATAAATTTCTTTATGATATTATATCAATAAATAATTTATAAAAGCAATAAAAATGGAGTTTTTTATGGATAAAATATTAGGAATAGTAAGTGAATATAATCCATTTCATCTAGGTCATTTATATCATTTACAAAAGTCGAAGGAAATTGTAAATCCTGACTATACTGTTGCAGTTATGAGTGGCAATTTTGTAGAACGTGGAGATACTGCAATTGTAGATAAATGGTCTCGTGCTGAAATGGCTTTAAATAATGAAATTGATTTAGTAATTGAGTTACCTTTAGTTTACAGTATTTCAAGTGCTGAGAATTTTGCTATGGGTAGTATAAAAATTTTAGATAGCCTAAACATGGATACCACTGTTTCTTTTGGAAGTGAATGTGGTCAAATTTCTATTTTAAATGAAATTGCACAAGTTTTAGTTAAAGAACCTCCAGAATATTTATCTATATTAAACCATGAGCTTTCTTTAGGAGTTTCTTTCCCTAAAGCACGTGAGCATGCACTTTTAATGTATTTAAATGATATTCGAAAATATGCTAATATTCTTTCTGAATCTAACAATATTCTTGGAATTGAATATTTAAAAGCTATTCAAAAGCAAAAAGCAAAATTGAGTGCTGTTACTATTAAAAGAAAGGGAGCAAAATATAATAGCACTAGTTTAGATGGCTCTTACCCAAGTGCAACTGCTATAAGACAAGGAATTATAAATGGTGAAAATCTTGAAAAATATATGCCAAATACCTCTTATAAAATACTACAAGATAAAATTACAAAAAATGAATTTGTTCCTGGAATTGCTACTTTTGAGCAAGCAATTTTATATAGATTAAGAACAATGTCTACCCAAGAAATACGGTATGCTTCCTGATGTTTCTGAAGGTTTAGAAAATAAAATTAAAAAAGCCTCTGATAGTTGTAATACATTAGCAGATTTGACTAATATGATTAAATCTAAAAGATATACTATGACAAGAATTAATAGAATTTTACTATACGTTTTATTAAACATTACTAAAAAAGATATTGAAGACTCTTACAAAGTTTCTCCATATATCCGTGTACTTGGGGTAAATCAAAAAGGAAAAGAGTTGCTTTCTAAAATATCAAAAGCAAATAAAAAAATAAACATTGTTACTTCACCAAAAAAATTTTTAGATACAACAAAAAATAAAACATTGAAAAATATGCTTGAAAAAGATATGCTTGCAAGTAATATTTACACCTTAGGATATGGGAAAAATCCAAAAGCAAATTTGGATTTAACAAATAAATTGATAACACTTTAAAAAACAGGTTCCACCTGTTTTTTAGTTAATGGTGAATAACGAATAGTTAATAATAAATGAAGGATTTTGTTAATTCAATAACAAAATCCTTCACAAATTATTCATTTTTCACTCTTCGCTATTAACTATTTTTATTCTTCCCAATTATGGAACACTTCTATTACATCATCTAATTCGTCTAATTTTTCTAACAATAATTCCATTCTTCTTACTCCGTTTTCGTCTAATGTAACATATGTGCTTGGAACCATTTGAATTTCTGCTTCTACAAAAGTTAGTCCATTATTTTCTAATGCTTCTCTTAATGTAGAAAATTCTGTTGGTGCACATGTTATTTCATAAATTTCTTCGTCAGTTTCCATATTATCAGCGCCATTATCTAAAGCAAGCATCATTAAATCATCTTCACTTAAATTTGTTGACGCTTTTTCTATAACAATAACACCTTTTCTTTCAAACATATAAGATACGCATCCTGCTGTTCCTAAGTTTCCTCCAAATTTATCAAATACATGTCTTACATCTGCTGCTGTTCTATTTTTATTATCTGTTGATGCATTTACAATTACAGCAACACCATTTGGTCCATATCCTTCATATGTAATTTCCTCATAATTTTCACTGTTATTTGCACCTGCTGCTCTTTTTATTGCACTATTGATTGTGTCGTTTGGCATGTTATTTGCTTTACATTTTGCAATAACATCTCTTAATTTAGAATTTCCTGCTGGATCTGGCCCACCTTGTTTTACAGCCATTAATAATTCTCTTCCTAATTTTGTAAATATTTTTCCTCTTGCTGCATCTGCTTTTCCTTTTTTTGCTTGAATATTATGCCATTTGCTATGTCCTGACATGTTTTCACTCTCCCTTATTTATTAAAATTTTAATTTACTGATATATTTTAGCATACTTTTCTTACTTTGTGTAGTATTTTTATAAAAAAAGATTAGTTGTATTTCAAACTAATCTATAAATTGTAATTTGTAGGGGCGATTATTCTAAAAAATTATTTTATCATTTTAATATGAAATTTATTCAAGCTCCTGCCTTGCTACGCGCGGAAGCGTCGCTTTCATAAATTTATATTAAAATGATATTAAGCTTAATTTAAGGCAGCAAAGTAGCCAAACGCAGGGGCTTATATATTTTATTTTTGGAGCGATTCCGGGGCGACCGCCTTAGAAACTGTATGAGCGAAAGCGAATAAATCTATTTGTTTGTAATTCCTTCTTTATAAAAACTTTTAAACAGTGGTATTCCTATTCCAATTAAAAGAAGAATTGTACCAGCTGGAATAATTAAATAATTAATTGATACAATATCTGCTAAAACTCCAAACAATATCATTCCAAGAGGCATAAGCCCTGAAAATATTGCATTTAATAAACTAAATATTCTTCCTTGCATCTGGGTTT
>JBJFFF010000188.1:0-5015 GCA_051891455.1 Clostridia bacterium
TGAAATTCATAGATTTAATAAATTACAACAAGATGCATTACTTCCATTTGTAGAAGATGGAACAGTTATATTAATAGGAGCAACAACAGAAAATCCATATTTTGAAGTAAATAAAGCCTTAATATCAAGATCTATGGTAGTAAAACTAAAACCACTAGAACCAGAAGATATATTTAAAATATTAAAAAATGCTTTAGTAAGTGAAGAAGGTCTTGGAACATATAAGATAAAAATAGAAGATGAAACTTTACATGCAATTTCTAAATTATCAAATGGAGATGTAAGAACAGCGCTAAACAGTTTAGAAATAGCGGTACTTACCACTCCAATAGACAAAGATGGTTTTATCAATATTACTAACGAAATAGTAGCTGAAAGCATGGGCAAGAAAAAAACAATGTTTGATAAAAATGGTGATAGCCATTATGATAATATAAGTGCATTTATAAAATCTATGAGAGGAAGCGACCCAGATGCAACTGTATTCTATTTAGCAAGAGCAATTGATGGAGGAGAAGACCCAATATTTTTAGCCAGAAGAATTGTAATTGCTGCAGCAGAAGATGTTGGTTTAGCAAATCCAAATGCACTAGTTGTTGCAAATTCTGCAATGCAAGCTGTTCAAACAGTAGGGATGCCAGAAGGTAGAATAATTCTTTCAGAAGCGGCAATATATGTTGCGCTTTCTAAAAAATCAAATGCAAGTTACATGGCGATAAATAAGGCTCTTGAAGATGTGAGAACAAAGGATACAGGAGAAATTCCAATGCATATAAGGAATGCTGAGATAAAAGGAATGGAAAACTTTGGCTATGGACAAGGATACAAATACCCACATGACTATCCAGGTCATGTGGTAGAACAACAATATTTACCAGACAAAATGCTTGGAACAAAATACTTTGAAAAAGATGAAAATATAATGTGAAGTGCGAGGTGCGAAGTGCGAAGTGGGAAAATAAAGCAGAGCCTATGAAGCCTTGCTATAAATGCTCACCTCACACCGCGCACATCCCACCTCCAAACTACAATTTATTTTTTCTCATCTGGAATATATTCTAATAATTCAGAAATTTCACAATCAAAAGCTTTACAGATGTTATTCAACTGATTAACATCAATTCTTTTTATTTCCTCATAATACATTTTCGAAATAGTAGCAGGGCGAATGTGTGTAATGTCTGCTAATGCTTTTTGTGTCATTTTATTCTTCCCTAATAAATCAGATAATTTAATTTTTATCATAAAAAACTCCTTCACATAAAAATTTAAAAATATTTTATCATTTATTGTCGAAAACAGCACAAAACAAGAAACAATATAACGACAGAAGTAATAAAAACTTGCCTAGCAGTAAAGAAAATAGCATAAAATAAAAACTAAATATTTGATAAAATAAATTATTAGAAATATTGCTTGAAAAATTAAAAAATAGGAGGGGTATAAAAAGCTAAAAAAGATAAATAATAATATGAAAACAGATATATAAGGAATAAAATATGACAAAAAAAATTTTAGTTGGTTTGTTCGCTGGAATTGTTAGCGGATTATTTGCTGCTGGTGGTGGAATGATAGTAGTACCAGCACTAATTCATTTATTTAATTTAGAGGATAGAAAAGCAAGAGCAACATCAGTATTTGCAATATTACCAATGGTAATTACAAGTGGAATATTTTATTATAATAATAATTATATAGATTGGAAACTTGGAGTAACTTGCGCAATCGGTGGAATTATAGGAGGATACATAGGAGCAAAACTATTAAAAAGATTACCAATTAAAGTGCTAAAAATTGCCTTTACGTGTTTTCTAATATATGTGTCTATAAAAATGATAATTTAAAACAAGGAGAAATTGTATGTTAAAAATATTAACAGGAGTAATTTCAGGAATAGTAAGTGGAACAGGTATGGGCGGAGGAACCATACTAATACTAGTACTATCGTTATTTATGCGGAATAGACCAACATGTAGCACAAGCTACAAATTTAGTATTTTTTGTCCCAACATCAATTACAGCAATAATAGTATCTATAAAAGAAAAATTAATCGACTGGAATATAGGGTTATGGGTAGCAACTTCAGGAATTGTTGGAGCAATTATAGGAGCAAAAATATCTGTAAAAATGAATGTTGAACTACTAAGAAAACTATTCGGAATTTTTTTAGCAACCATAGCAATATATGAAATATATTCTTTAATAAAACAGTATAGATTTAATAAAAAGACAAATAATAAATAATGTCAATAAAAAATGTAGGGGTCGCAGTCCTCGGCGACCCGAAAAAACGAGGACAAAATAAAAAGTCAAGGAGGAATGAAAATGAAATTTGTTAAAGGAATGATAGTAGGTGGGGCGTTAGGTATTGGTGTTATGATGATGTATTCAGAAGGAATGCTAAGCAAGAAAAAAATGAAACAAATGGTAAAGAAAATGAATGTGCTATAAAATAGAAAAAAAGTCCGCCAGATCTCGTCGGACTTTTTTATCATATTTTGGAAGGTGGGAATTAAAACTCAATAAATTTATAAATTGCTTCTGCAAAACCGCCTTGTTCTACATTTCTTTTAGTTGTGTAGTTTGCTACTTGCTTTAATTCAGAATATGCATTGTTTACAGCAATACCAACACCAGCTTTTTTTACCATATCTAAATCGTTTAGATTATCTCCAATTGCTAAAATTTCATCTTTATCTATTTTTAAATAATTACCTAAAAATTCAAGAGCATTTCCTTTGCTAACATTTTTAGGAATAATATCTAAATATTCGTATTCTTTATCTATAACTTTATCTTTGAATTTTCCATATTTTTTAATATTTAAAACAGAAACATCTAAAGTATTTAAAATTTCCTTTTGGATTTTTTCTAAAGAAGTAGTAGAAGAGATAACTATTTTAGAAATAGGTATTTCTTTTTTTGATATATATTCTAATAAATCTGGAACAATTTTAAATTCCAATTTATTATTATAAATATTATTTTTTTGAAGTTTATAATTTCTTAAATCTAAATATAATAATTCCTCTGTTATAATTTGATTTTTGGCATAAACATGAACATGTAAATTATTTTTCTTAGCAATTTCTATGATTTTTATTACACTAGAATCATCTAATAGACTTTGATAGATTTCTTCACCAGTTTTTAAATCTATAATAGAAGTGCCATTTCCAAAAATACCATAAGAAGCATGAAAAGAAGAGCATAACCCTTTATATATAGAATATGTTTTTCCAGTACATATAACAAAAGGAATATTATGCTTATTAATATCTGAAATTGCTTTAAAATTATCTTTATAAATATCGTTGTTTTTATCAATTATAGTGCCATCTAAATCACTGGCAACTAATTTAATCATAAAAAAACCCCCAACACAAGATATTATACCACAAATTGCTAGTTATGTAAAGAAAGACAACTAAAAGTTCAAGGTAATTTCAGCAAGTGCTACAACTTTGTAATATTCGATGAAATTACTCTAAAACTACTTTAAAACTCCTTGACAAAAATTCGAGAATGGTGTTAAATAATATTATAAAAAAAAGAGACAAAAGAGGAGGAAAAAGTAATGCTAAACGCTAAAACCATTGATACTGTAAAGAGAGAGTTACATTTTTAAACAAAGTAGCTTGCTTTAGCATTGCATTGAAATTCCAAAAAATATTAAATAAAATAAATTTGAAGAATAAAGACCCGTGCTGTGGTCTTAGGTTGTTGTACCTAAGAATATAGCAAAGGGTCTTTTTGCGAAAAAAAATAAAATAAATGGAGGAATTAAAAATGTTAAAACAAAACTTAAATCGCACATCACACTTCACACATCCCACTTCAAATAAAGGTATCACATTGATTGCCTTAATTATAACAATAATTGTCATGTTAATATTGGTTGCTGTAACAATCAGTATGGCAATAAATGGAGGGCTATTTGAAAAAGCAGGAAAAGCAGTGGGAGAAACAGAAAATGCAATAAACAAAGAGCAAGGCTTAGCAAATGGAGGAATAGAAATAGGTGGAGTATGGTACGATTCAATAGATGACTATATAGCAGGAAATCCACATAAATGGACCAGAACAGGAGATACATTTACATGTAGCCATTGCGGTGCAACATATGAAATGGGACAAGTAGTAAATTACACACCAGCAGGAAAAACAAGTACAACAATATCAGCAGAAAAAAGTGGAGCAATTGGAGCACAAATGATAGAAGCACAAGATAGTGCGTGGATAGTACTAGGGATAGAAGATACAGATGGAGATGAAACATATGAGACATTATTAATAACAACAGCATATCCAGTAGGAGCAACAGAAAATAATGAGTTATACTTTTGCGGAGCAACAGCATATAATAATGGACCAAGTGAAATAAATAGAATATGTGAAGAATTATATAGTAATAGTGAATATGGAAAAGCAAGAGGAATGACAATAGAAGACGTGAATAGAGCATTAAACTATACACCACATGGTGGAGAATATTATGATACAAGTGATAGTACATGGAAAACAACAGGAAATTTAACAACAAAATTAAAAGACACACCAACATGGGATAATATAAAAGGAAACCACCAAACACCAGATGGAACAAATACAGAGGAAGCATTAGGAAATTATGAATTAAACGGATACGAGTATGATGTGAATTATGACGGAACAGGTTTAAAAAATTGGAAAAACGACGCAATAAGTGATATTTCAGTAATGCAAAGAAATGTAATATTTGGAACTTATTCAAATGACTACTGGCTGGCTTCGCGCGGTGTTTATGAGGACTCTGATCGTGCGTACTTCGGACCAGGCCGCGTGTGTTCTGGCGAAGTGCGATCGTACTACCGCTTATTCGAGTCTAATGGCTACGAGGACTTCTTCATTGCTGGTTTGCGCCCAGTAGTTTCTCTAAAATCTAAGCTCCCAGAAAAGAGTACAGAACAAATTGAGTGGGGGGACTGGAACCCACCAAGTGCCGAATAGACTTTGTCAAGTCTAGTGTGTAAAT
>JBJFFF010000189.1:0-5014 GCA_051891455.1 Clostridia bacterium
AGAATATGAAAATGAAAAGAATAATAAATAATAAGGAGGAATTTTTTGAAAAATATCAAGTTTAAGTTGGATTCCGTAGTATCTTAATTAAAGAAATATTAATTAAGAAAAGAGGAAAATAAAATGAATATAAAAGATTATGGATTTAAAGAAAATTTAATAAGAGATAATATCAATGGAAAAATTCCAGCAAGAATAATAGCTACACATAAAGAAAGATACGAAATTGTATGCGATAAAGGAAGTGGACTTGCAAAGATTAAAAGAGGATGCTTTTATGATAATCCAAATTCAGTCTATCCAACAACAGGAGATTTTGTATTAATTGAATGGAGTGAAAATGGAGAAAGCATGATAACGGAGACATTAAGAAGGGAAAGCTCATTTTCAAGAGTGGCATCTTCAAGCGATAAAAATCACGAATTACATAAACAACATGAGCAACTTGTTGCAGCAAACTTTGATTATGTGTTTATAATGCAATCTCTAAATGATAATTTTAACTTGCATAGACTAGAAAGATATTTGACATTATCTTGGCAATCTGGAGGAATCCCAGTTATTATTCTTACCAAAAGAGATTTAGTAGAAGATTATATAAGCTATATAAATCAAGTAGAGAATATAGCAATAGGAGTAGATATTTATGCGATAAGCTGTAAAACAGGAGAAGGAATAGAAGATATTAGAAAATATTTTGAAAAAGGAAAAACTATTGTATTTTTAGGTTCATCTGGCGTTGGAAAATCTACTCTTGTAAATACTTTATATGGTGAAAAAATAATGAAAACATCTGAAATTAGAGAAGAAGATTCTAGAGGAAGGCATACAACAACATCAAGGAATTTAATTATGCTACCAAATGGAGCAATGATTATAGATACACCAGGAATGAGAGAATTAGGAATGTGGGAAGTATCTGAAGGATTAGATAAAACATTTAAAGATGTAGAACAATATTTAGGAAAATGTAAGTTTTCGGATTGTACTCATACAAACGAACCAGGTTGTAAAATATTAGAAGCAATAGAAAATGGAGAATTATCACAGGACAGATTTAATTCTTATATTAAATTACAAAATGAAGCAAAGTATAATAATGACAGCGAAAGCTATTTAAAAGAGAAAAGAAAAAAATTCAAAGAGATAGCAAAATATAATAAAAGAAGTAATATTTAGATAAAAAATAATTGCTTGTAAAATGCGAGGCATAAAAATATTGACAAATAAAAAATAGTAAGATAAAATTTGAAAAAAGTTAAGCTTTAATTATGCATAAATATAACAACCTATGGAATATGTAAGAAATGTAAATTAATAAGGAGGAATGAATATGGCAAAGTATAAATGTCAATTATGTGGGCATATTTATGATGAGGAAAAAGAGGGAGTTAAATTTGAAGATTTACCAGATGATTGGACCTGCCCAATGTGTTTTGCACCAAAGAATATGTTTAAATTAGTAGAAGAAAATAACAATACAGAAAACAAAAAAGAAGAAACAAAGCAAGGAGAACATAAAGAGAATAAATTAAAAAGCTACCTAAAAGAATATAAGCGTGATTCTGATGAAAAAGAAAAAAACATGTCAGATATCCATACTATGGCAATAGATGGAAGAAGTATTATATCGGCAATGGGAACAAAATTACCAGTGGTTAGTTGGAATGATATTTTAATACTTGGAGGACAACTAAATAAGATGCCTCTTTTTGATGATGAAGAAGTAAGTTTAAAAACAATTATAGGAAAAAATGCAAAAAAACCTATGGTATTAGAATCTCCTGTTTTTGTATCGCACATGTCTTTCGGTGCTTTATCAAAAGAAGCCAAAACAGCATTAGCAATAGGAACAAGTAGAGTAAAAACAGCTATATGTAGTGGAGAAGGTGGAATATTACCTGAAGAATTCGAAAACTCATATCAATATATTTTCGAATATGTTCCTAATAAATATAGTGTAAATGATGAAAACTTAAAGAAAGTAAGTGCGATTGAAATAAAAATTGGTCAAGGAACAAAACCGGGAATGGGTGGACATCTTCCAGGAGAAAAAGTAACAGAAGAAATTGCAAAAATAAGAGGTAAAAATGTACATGAAGATGTAATTAGTCCATCTAAATTTGAAGAAATTAAAACCAGAGAAGATTTAAAGGACTTAGTTTCAGAATTAAGAACAAAATCAGAAGGAAGACCAATTGGCATAAAAATTGCAGCAGGACATATAGAAGAAGATTTAGACTTTGCATGTTATGCAAAACCTGATTTTATTACAATAGATGGTAGAGGTGGAGCAACAGGAGCAAGCCCTAAAATTATAAAAGATACTACAACAGTACCAACTATTTATGCATTATATAGAGCTAGAAAATATTTAGATGAGCATAATGAAGATATTTCATTAATTATTACAGGAGGACTTAGAACATCTGGAGATTTTGCAAAAGCGATTGCTATGGGAGCTGATGCAGTTGCAATTGCAACTGCTGCTATGATTGCAATAGGGTGCCAACAATATAGATCTTGTAATTCAGGAAAATGTCCAGTTGGAATTGGAACACAAGATCCTGAATTGAGAAAAAGATTTCATATAGAAGAAAGTAGCAAAAGATTAGAAAATTATTTTAATGTAGTAAATGATGAACTGAAAACATTTGCAAGAATAACAGGAAATTATGATATACATAGTTTAAGTAATTATGATATAGTTACTACAAATAATGATATTTCTAAATATACAAACATAAAACACATATAATAATAAAAAGAAAGTGATTTGATATGCAAATTTTTATTGGGTTATTAATACCATTTATAGGAACGGTGTTGGGGTCTGGAATGGTATTTCTAATGAAAAAAGAAATGGATAAAAAAGTAGAAAAAATACTGCTAGGCTTTGCCTCAGGTGTAATGATAGCAGCGTCTATATGGTCTCTTCTTATACCATCAATAGAAATGGCAGAAGGGCAAGGAAAAATAGGGTGGCTTCCTGCTGCACTTGGTTTTCTACTTGGAATAACATTCTTACTTATATTAGATAGTGTAATACCTCATATGCACTTAGAAAGTGAAAAACCAGAGGGAATTAAATCGAAATTAAAGAAAACAACAATGATGGTATTTGCAGTAACACTTCACAACATACCAGAAGGTATGGCAGTTGGAGTGACATTTGCAGGGGCTATTCTAGGAAATACAGGAATCACAATGGCAGGAGCGTTGGCTTTAGCAATCGGTATTGCAATTCAAAACTTCCCAGAAGGGGCAATTATTTCAATGCCACTAAAAAGTGAAGGAGTGTCAAAGCCCAGGGCTTTCTTATATGGTGCTATATCTGGAATAGTTGAACCAATTGCTGCAATAATTACAATATTACTCACAGAGGCAGTAGTTCCAATACTTCCATATTTATTATCATTTGCAGCAGGGGCAATGATATATGTTGTAGTTGAAGAATTAATACCAGAATCACAATCAGGAGAGCATTCAAATATTGGAACAATAGGAGTTGCAATTGGCTTTGTTATTATGATGATACTGGATGTGGCTTTGGGATAAAAGTACGCTGCAAAATAATAATATAATGTTGAAATTTAAGTAAAATCATGTTTTGTTGCGATTTTGAAGGAACAGGAGATAAAGATGATCTTATAGGAAGAATAATAGCAGCTCGTAAAGCTGGAAAAACCGAAATTTAATCTAAAATCTAACAAAAATAGAGAAAATCTTTTGTTAAGGGTTTTCTCTATTTTTTATAATTAAGAAGAAAATGTGGCTAAGACAAATGACTAAAAAAACAACATACATATTTGACAATTGTACCGATGAAGTGTATAATATGGGTAAGAATGCCAAAGAGGGTGATTAAATGGATAATATAGATAAAATAAAAAAAATGGTAGAAAAGAATAATGGAATATTGTTGGTAACAGATTTAGAGAAAAGTAATATTCATAGACAATATTTAAAGCAACTGGAAGAAATAGGCTATTTGAAGAAAGTATCAAGAGGAATTTATTTAAAGAAAGGTAAAGAAGTAAATGAATTTTTTATTATGGGAGAAAAGTACAAAAAAGGAATTTTTTCACATAATACAGCATTATACTTTTATGATTTAACAGATAGAACGCCAATAAAACTTGACATGACATTTCCAAGCTACATAACAGTACATAACGATTCCATAAAGACACATTATATAAAAGAAGAATATCACCTTTTAGGAGCAGAAGAGATGCAATTAGATGATGGAACAACAATAAGAGTATACAATATGGAAAGAACAATTTGTGATATTATAAGAGATAGAAATAAAATGGATCCACAAATCTTTAATATTGCAATGAAAGAATATAGTAAAAGAAAAAACAAAAACTTAAATTTATTATACAAATATGCAAAGAAATTTAGAATTGAAAACAAATTGAAGCAATATATGGAGGTATTGGATTGAAAAGAAATACAATGAGTTTTAAAGCAATAATAAATAATATAGCAAAAGATAATAAAGTATCAGCCCAATCAGTTTTACAGACATACATGCTGGAAAGATTATTATGATATTCATATGCTACTAAATACTCAAAGTAAAAATATTAATGAAAAAACATTAAAGGAAGCAATTATCTCGACTGCAAAGCATAGAGAAACAATGGAGATTATCAAAGATTGGAAAGAATTAGTAGAAATTTTAAAAGATGATGATACTATGAAAAAACAATGGTACAGATATCAAAAAAATAATTTTTATGCAGAGGGTATTGAATACAAAGATTTAATAGAGAGTTTAAATAGAACAGGAGAAATATTTAATAAATAGATGAAAAAAGGAAAACAAAAATAGTAAACAATAATAAATTGCTTTAAATAATACTAAAAAACATGTATTATATAAATCAAGGAGAAAAAATGAAAGAATATAATACTTCTACAATAGCAAAGGAATTTAATATACATCCAAATACAGTACGATTTTATGAAGAAATTGGTTTTTTACCTCAAATACCTAGAAAAG